>JAGLSF010000044.1 GCA_023136305.1 Spirochaetota bacterium | reverse complement strand
TCAAACATTGTGCCTGATAGTCGGTAATTCTGCATCCCCGTCTTGCTAAATCCGCAAGAAGCCCGAGAAGGTCTTCGGTTTTGCGAACACCGTATCGTTGTTGAAGGAAAAAAAATGCCTGTACTGTTCCGGGAACACATACGGAAGGGGGGCCGAATGCGGTTAACTCGGGATCTACTTCGCCTCTGTCATTGAGGAAATCTTCGCGCTTCGCGTTTGCAGATGACCTCTCACGGTAGTTATACACCACGGGTACATCACTATGTGACTCTTTGAAAATGAGATACCCGCCACCGCCGAGATTACCCGCCTGCGGATGGCACACAGCCAGGGCGAAGGCAAGCACGAATGCAGCGTCAAAGGCGTTTCCTCCGTCCTTGAGCACATCGATGGCCAACCCTGTAGTCTCTCGGGACACGGAGGAAACAGCACCTCTGCCCCGCGCAACGCTCAGTGACTTCCCCGCTGCTCTGTCAAACCGCATGCGGTACTGATCGTACTGTTCACTCACCTGTATACCCCAGACGTCCCGTTGTCATTCCACAAAATCAAGTACCCTGCGCTTCAGCATGGGGTATTTCAGCTTGTCGAGGGCTATGTGCTCGATCTGGCGGATCCGTTCCTTCGTGAGATTATACTTCTCCCCGATTTCCTTGAGGGTGAGGGGGCGCTTTCCGTTCAGGCCAAAATGCCTGCTTATCACATCGTGTTCGATGGGTTTGAGCTTCTTCATAACATCGTTTATGATCTCACGAAGGTTCTTCTCCATGACTACCTTTTCGGGAACTTCATACCGGCTGTCATCCACAAGGTCGAGAATGGTATCTGAATTTCCATCTTCCGAAAGCTTCTGATCCAGCGACACCGGGCGGTATATCTGCTTCAGCTTCTGCACCATCTCCGTCTCGCCTTCTTCAGTGTCCCGTTTTGACAGCTGCGTGGCATATTTCAATGGAAGCTTTATGGAGGTGGACTGCTCGAAGATCGCCTTGAGGATGTAGTGTCTGATCCACCACCGGGCATAGGATATGAACTTGAATCCCTTCTCCACGTCGAACTTGCCTACTGCCCTCATCAGTCCCATGTTTCCCTCGTTGATGAGGTCCATCAGGGGAAGTCCCAGATTCTGATACTTCACAGCAATGCTCACCACGAACCGCAGGTTTGAGGTGATAAGTTTTTCCTTTGCCGATTTATCTCCCTTTTCAGCTTTGCGTGCGAAGTAGCCTTCCTCTTCGCGGGAAAGGACTTTGATTCCTTCTATCTGCTTCAGGTATATTTGAACAGTATTCTTGTTGCCGTTTGATCTGGCCATTAGGCTCTCCTTCCGTTACCGTATTGCGGCGATATATTCAGTTCTTTGATCTTCTGACGCAGTGTCTTGTAATCTACTTTCAGGATATGAGCTGTTTTAACCCTGTTCCAGTTGGTTTCATTGAGTACGTTGACGATGACATCGCGCTCCACTTCTTCACGGGCCTGTTTTGATATGTCCTTAAGTGACAATCCATTCTCGATGGAAGATGAACGTTGTGAAGCATGCTCGGGAAGCGGAAACAGCTCGACACTCAGCCGATTGTTATCCGCCAGAATGAATGCCCTCTCCATAATGTTCTCAAGCTCACGAATATTGCCGGGGAAATGATACGTCTTCAATCTGTTCAGTATTTCCTCGGGTATGTTCTCAATGTTCTTCTTCAGTTTTCTGTTCAGGTTGTTCTTGATATGCTCAATGAGTACGGGTATATCCTCTCTACGCTCCCGTAAAGAGGGAATATGAATGGGAACGACGTTCAGTCGATAAAACAGGTCATCCCTGAACGCTCCCCTCTTGACCACCTCCCCAATATCACTGTTGGTAGCCGAGATGATGCGTATATCCACCCTTTCCGGATCGTCACCCCCGACCGGTGTAACCTCCCCATCCTGAATCACCCGGAGGAGCTTGGCCTGCATGTTGAGGGGCATGTCGGCAATCTCATCAAGAAACAGGCTGCCCCCATTGGCACGTTTGAACTTTCCTTCACGGCGTGAAACTGCACCGGTGAAGGCTCCCTTCTCATACCCGAAGAGCTCGCTTTCTAGCAGATTTACTGGGATTGCCGAACAGTTCACAGCAACAAAGGGCATGTCATACCTGCGGCTGTTCCCATGAATCGCTCGAGCAACCAGTTCCTTCCCAGTGCCGCTCTCCCCTGTGATCAGAACGTTCGCATTTTCCGTGTCAGCAACCTTCTGTATGAGTTCATGGATTCTCTGAATGGCTTCACTCTTACCGATTATCTTTTGCCCCTCATAGAGGGTTTCCAGTTCCTCCTTAAGGCGAATATTCTGATGGTACAGGTTGAAGGCGTTGATGGCCCGCTCCATATTGATGAGGAGTTCGTCTTTCCCAAAGGGCTTCGTTATATAATCGAAGGCACCGTTTTTCATGGCTTCGACCGCAGTTTCAATGGTACCGTACGCAGTCATGATGATTACATTGGCATTGGATCCTTGCTCTTTGATCTGCTTCAAAAAAGCGAGCCCTCCCATGCCGGGCATTTTCAGATCGACGAGCATCACGCTGAACTCCTTCTTTCCAACAGCATTGAGCGCTTCCTCCGCTGAGTATCCCTTTTCGACACTGAACCCCTCTTTTTCAAGTATATTTGCAATGATATTGGCCTGCGCCTCTTCGTCATCTATGATAAGAACATTTTTATTCATCAAGAGATTCCACCGGTAATTGTATCGTGAATCGAGTGCCGACCCCCTTCTCACTCGAAACTGTTATTCTGCCGCGGTGTTTGTGAATGATGTTGTGCGTTAGGGAAAGTCCAAGACCAAATCCCTGTTTCTTCGTCGTATAATAGGGGCTGAAAATATTATTCAGGTTCTCATCTCCAATCCCAATACCATTATCTGAAACATTCACCTCAATGGTTTTATTGTTGCTTCGGGTACTGCTTATCGTTATGTTGCCGCCCCGCGATAGGGCCTCTATGGCATTCAGAATGAGGTTTGAAAACACCTGATTCAGCTTGTCTCGATCGACTTTCACACTGGGCAGGTCTGCGCCCAGCTCCATGTGAATCTGTACACCTTCCTTGATAATTTCAGGTTCATAGAGCGTGACAGTGTCCCTGATCAAGGAATTGACATCTTCCGGTTTGAAATTATAGACGCTTGGTTTTGTGAGCCGCAGGAATCCCTCGACGATTCGGTTTATTCTTTTCAACTGATCCTTCATGTTATCGGAGAGTTTAAAAAACTCGTACCGCTTTTCCGGATCCTCCGGACTCAGGTTTGCCTGTAAATACTCAACCGTCAGCCCGACAGTGTTGATTGGATTTTTTATTTCATGTGCTACTCCAGCAGCAAGGTTTTTCGTAATTTCAACACTTTTATGTCTGCTGTTTTCCTCTTCTCGGGCTATGAAATCCTTTTTCATGTTCTGTATCGAATCAATGAGCGCGCCGATTTTCACACACTCTGGAAGTATTATTCTCTCTTTCAGAGTGTGTCTTGTGATTTCATCCGTACCTTCGGTGAGCTGCAGCACAGGCTGCGTCACTCTTCGTGCAAGATAGAGTGCAAACCCAATACCGAGAAGTAGAGAGATACCAAAGAGCATGAATACCCGGTTCCTGAACTGTCTGTACATCCCTACAGAGGCAGCGGTTAAACTGCGCGCCTCCATCGCTGACACACTGCGGTTGAAATAAAAACTGCTCTGCAGGTCACCAGTCAGAATAACATTGAAGGGTGAATTTGATGTTAACAGTTCTCTGTAATCATTTTGATTACGTAAAAAATCCTTTTCGGTCTGTTTCTCGAGAAGGAACAAAACCCCCAGGTCAACCGCAATCAATATGAAAAATGCAATGAGAATCTTGTTTCTAATACAGAGTTTCTTCCCCATACCGGTTCTCCGCTTATAACAGTGCAATATTGATGCCGCGATAGGCTTGTCATCTGTATCTCATATCTCTTTCTATTCTTAAACTTAAAACAACCTGTTTTCGACCGCGGAAAAAAACACCAAACATCTCCCTTTTTGTAAGTACTATTATCCCACAACTAGGTACTTTTTTCCCTATTTTTCTCAAATATTTCTAAAAATAACACCGATTTCCTTGAAAACTTACAATGTTCTATACTAAAATTTTGTCAGCACCAGACCAGAGGTAGTTACGTTACATGGATTCACCCGAGGAAATTGCAATCGACTTCGTGAAGGTCAATCTGGGGAGTTATCTCACCGGTGCACTTGGCTGCGATCTTGAATGGATTAAACTGATAATAGGGATTTCCGGCATTGCACCGGGAGATTTGGCCAATATATTCATCGAAATGGAGGATTTCGGGGACAGCAAACGGTATAAAAAGATATTCAAGATATGCCGAAACGCGAAGTTTTACACAGAAGCGTTACGCTGATGTATGTGATTAATTGTGCTCTGGATTACTCCACTAATCCCTTCTGGAATGCGACCCTCTTTGCTATGTCGAAAAGGTCTTTCATTTCAAAGGGTTTCTTGATACATGCATAGATACCAGACTTGTACAGGTCTTCCTCGTTTATTGACTCGCGGCCTGTAATAAAGACAATCTTCGCATCCCTGTTCTTGTCCATAATCTTACGGGCGGACTCGATACCGCCCATTTTGGGCATGAGATAATCCATGAATATCAGATCAAAGGGTTTTGATTTGGCAATGTTAAATCCAAACTCACCATCCTCAGCAACCGTAACTCTGCAGCCTTTTTTATCAAAGAAATAGTAGATGGTATTGCGTACATACTCCTCATCATCGACAACAAGTATATCCATGTCGAGATCATTGATATTTGCAACCAATGTTTCTTCATGGAGCTCATCTACATATGGTTCCATCTCCTCTTCCCTCAGAACCGGAAGCGTGACGGTATAGATCACCTCCCCTTCCTTACTCTTCACCAACTGCATGGTTCCTCGATGGTTTCGGACAATGCGGTTGCATATGGAGAGAATACTCCGGTAATCGATCTTACCCTCCTTATCCGCTGTCTGAAGAATGGGCAGATCCATTGAAAAGATTTTTTGATAGGATGCAAAGTCCTCATCACTTAAGTTGTATCGATCTCCCACTATCTGAAAAGAAACATCATCATTTATACTCTTAATCTGAAGGATGATCGTTCCCTCATCATCGATATTGCTCACCACATCGTTCAGGAGGTTGTAGAAGACCTGTATAAGCTGATCGTAGTCAGCATTCACCATCACCCTGTCTTCAGCACCGTACTTCAGGTGGATATCTTTCGCTGTCATCTGGTTCTTCGCAAGTTCGAGAGATGACTCGATCACATCCAGCACGTTCACAGGTTTGGCATCCGGATTTTCAACCCGAACGAGAGCGCGAAGGTTCTTGATTTCCTGCTTAACCCTGTGTGACGAATAGAGAACAACATTGAAAGAATCCTGTATGAGCTTTGCATCATCGTGGTTGAGCTGTGCAAGCTCCGCGTAACCCTGCATACCCGATAGAATATTATTTACAGCATGGGCAGTATCGCTCAGGAGCTTTTTCAGGAATTCCGGATCAATAGTGCCCGATATCTTCTGAAAACGGTTTTTTAGGAGCATATGTTTGAAGATCGAGACTAATGAAAGCTCAAAAAGGTTCTCGGGCAATGACAACACGAGCACAGAATCAATAACCTGTGATGATGGCAGAGGGTTGGAAGGGTCGGTACTTAAAAGCACCACACCAGAACCCTCGGTCACGTCACGTGATTCCCCTAAAGCTTCCTCGATTTCATTAATAAAAATCCTATCGTCACAAAACAGCACAGAGCCGCGGCTTTCACGCAGGTGCTGGAGGGCCTGATCCGCTTTGCTAATGCGCACGATCTCATAACCGAGCGCCCTGGTAACAGCCTTAAAAACCTTATAATGACCATCGTCTTTTTCCAAGGTTTTTGAAAAGAGCAGTGCCTTTTTCAAGTCCATAAAGCTCCCCGTTTCATATCTTACAGTTGTAATTTAAAAATACGTACAATACGTGCGTCGAGGTCAAAACTTGTTTTCTTCAGTCTAATTGTAAGCCATGGAGTTGCGGGATTTCAAATTTTATTGAGCATGGACGATCTTCAATCAGTTCTGTATATCGTCGAAGCCGCTTAAGCTCTCATCTTCATCGAGACCAAAGATCTCAATGATCTCGTGGTTACAAGCTATGAAATCATCGAACGTATCCTGCATGGACTCCACATTGAGCCCGGAAAAATACACCTTTGTAAAAATCGAAAAATTTATCTCATCCTCACCCTTCATGATGTTGAAGTAATTACCATACTCATAACATATATTCATCATCGACTCGAGGTGGCTCTTCAGGAAGTTTTCCTCTTCAACATCAAAAGTATAGGTATATGCGATTTCTAAAAAATTACTGTCCTTTTCAACAAAAAGAGATCCACAAATCTCATCATTTTGCAAAAGGGAGGATTGATAGAGTTCTTCAGACTCCTCGCGATCGATAATCCTAAATCCCAACTCGCTGCAGATCGCCTCTATTCGTTCAATCAAATCTTTCATTTCAGTGATTGTTCCTCTGTATGGGCTGAGGTTTGAAGGTCTCCGGAAAGCTGTTTGTCTTACTGTTCCAGTAAAGGCTTGAGCTTCTTAAGAACGCTCTCCTCTTCCATAGTGTGGATACCAAGTGTACTATCGCTCCAGGCGAGTATTATCTTTGTCTCAATTTCATTCAGTGATATCACATTGTCTTTTATGCTGTTCAATTTCTTAATAATAATATCTTCTTCGGGTACAATGGCATCCCCATCACCCCAGTGCCCACCATGTATAAAACTATCTGCCCATATTTTTATAGCTCTTACTTCTCTATCCGTGAATGAAAACTCCATGTTCTCAATCCGTTTCTCACGAAAAAACTAATGGTATCGTAAATCAATGTCAAGAATTAACTTGACTGGATGCGGGTCATATCTTATCTTGCAGTAGGTATTTATGCTATTCATGGAGATCGAGTACGATGGCAAATATCTGTGAGATATGCGGAAAGAGAACAGTTGCAGGTCGATCCTACGCCACTCGTGGTCTCGCAAGAAGGAAGAAAGGTGCTGGTATCAAGATAACGGGGGTTACGAAACGAAGCTTCAAACCCAATATCATTAAGAAAACCGTAGTTGTGGACGGCTCTGTGAAGAAGGTTAAAATCTGTACATCCTGCCTTCGCAGCGGCAGGGTGACACTCGCCTCATAACCAGTCTCTCACTACTCCTCATTTTCAATGTAATCAATGATGATAACCACGCGGCCCATCTGCAGGTTACTTTTCGTTGTTTGGTGACGCAGGAGTATCCATGCATCTTCGGTGAATATGGTCATATCGGTATCAAGCAGCTTGTTGTCAGGGATGGCCACAATTCTGAAGGGATTCTCACCGACTCTCTCGCCAATTCTTCTGTCATTGGGATCAGTAACATATTGAACTGCACCCCATTTTGTGAAATAATACCGCTCCATCAGGTCTACTGAGTAGACAAGGTTATGTTCCTGATCGAATATTCTCGGAGCTATGGCAGTCATCCTGTTGAGACCCCTTGCATCGATGACGAAACCGGAAAACGCGGTGGAGAAGACGAAGCTTTTGTATTCGGGAAAATTACCCGTGTCTTTGCCCGCTTTAAACAGTATGGGTATGAAACCATCACTCCCGTAGAAGTCAAAGGCCTTTTCAACTGTCGCGTCAGTTTCGTTATATTTGATTGAACGAGCCTTGATGCGGTCACAGTATTGGTATATCTGTTCATTTCTTTCGAGATCATGCAATAATACTTCATGGGCCGTTTGGTACCCGTCCATCTGTATGTATTTCATGGCATCGATAAAACTGCGAAGCAGGTTCTGTTCGGCACTTCGGGCTGCTTTCAACTGCCAATCGATCACATTACCGCTGTCCTGAGGTGTAATTTGGCTGGACCCGAATACTCGAAGTTTCATGTGTTCCCAGCCAACGACAAACCCGCCATTTTGCGTCGAGTCAGCATGAACCGATACGGTCGTAAGAAACACAAGTATCAGAACAACTGTTTTCAATCTATCCATGATTTCAATACGTATCGCTGGTCAATTCTGGATGATTGTAAAAATACCAGCAATTCTTCCTTTATATCCGGATATAGAGTTATCTCATTGATTTTATCTTGCCGGAAAAAAGAATAATCGACAACTCTTTTATCACTCCCCAGGTGTATGTCATCGATGTTCTCTGCAGTCACCAGAAAGGTGGGCTGCAGGATGTGTTCACCCTGTGGGGAAACCGTTTCAACAACCAATAGGAGATCCATGACAGTGACCTGCTGGTTTAATTCTTCAGTGAACTCGCGCACCAGTGAATCCTGCAGACGTTCACCCAGCCCAACACCGCCTCCAGGCAGGAGCCAATAGGTTTTACTGTCCTTCTCGTGCTGCACGAGAAGGAGTCTGTTGTCGTGCACAAGCACTCCAGCGACTCGTACCCTCATATACACTATTTTCGTCCCTATAACGACCTTACTTGATGTTCTTCTACTTCACGATGCATGCTCTATCAGCATGATAGTTGTTTTGAGTATACGAAAGGGCGAGTTATATCCTAATCCTTCACTCTACCCAGGGACAGGAGCTTAATCATCCAGCTGGGGAGCGGTTTTGCAGGGTCCCGCTTATGCAGAGTGAGGTACCAGCATAGCTTTTTCATGATGGGAATTCTGTAGGTTTCTACAAACTCGATCAGTGTGCCGTCGGGGTCTTCAACATAGGCGAAATGGCCTGTGGCACCATCCATTTTGAAGGGCCCGCCGCTGTCCACCGTGAACGGGAACCCCTTTTCATCGCATTTTTTTTTCAAACTCTGCATGTCATGAACATCGAAGCAGAGATGAATGAATCCAAGATCACCCCAGTAGCGACCTTCAAATATCTTTTTTGGCTTCCTGTCCAGGGACTGCACGAGCTCGATCTGGCCTGGGCCTATCAGCCTTGAGAATGCACCCTGCGGTTCCTGACTGGGGACAAGAAGGACTCTTCTTATCCTGTCTCCGCCTCCCGGAAGAGCGGTAAAATCATCGAAAACTCCCTCCTCGTCGTACACAACCGTATCAAAACCCAGTATATCTGTATAAAAAGGTTTGGATCTGTCCATATCAGAGACACCGATGAGACACCCGCAGGTCCCCCCCGTTACCCATCCGCCCCTCTTGAACCAGTGCGCATCTTCTATTACCTGGTAGATATTTCCGAAGGGATCTTTCACAAAAAAATGAGCCTTTCCCTGAGGGTCTCTCGAAACCTGACCAAGCATTTCAACACCACGTCCCATGAGCGTACTGAAAGCGGCATCCACATCCGGTGCCTTTATCTTCGCTATGAAGAACCCGAGATCACCCAGTGTAAGTGTGAACTCAGGCGCCAATGGTTTTCGGCTCAGGTACTGCCAGACTTCAAAACCGCTCCCACCCTGGAGATTCTCTGCCAGAACTGCATGACGGCGCTGCACCTTATCGCCGGTGTAGCGAACCATGTAGACGGGTTCCCCCTCATCATCAAATATTGGAATATCCATCCCGAATGTTTTTCTGATCCAGCGAAATGCACGGTCTTTGTCATGTACACCAAGGCCGATCTGCTGTATACAATTGATCATTTTACCCTCTCTTGCATTGCTGGCTCAATGTGCAGGAAGCTCAGGTGTTTCACGCAAGTGCCCCCTTCAAACGCTTCATTCCTTCAACTATATTGTCCATTGAGGTAGCGAAGGAAATCCGCATATAGCCTTCGGCACCAAATGCCTGCCCCGGAACAACGGCGATGTGTCCCTCTTCAAGAAGATAGTGGGCAAACTCAACGGAGTTCTCGATCTGCTTCCCTCCGAAGGATCGCCCGAGAAGTTCCTTGATATTGGGAAACACGTAGAATGCGCCGCCCGGTGTGGTGCAGGACATACCGTCAATACTGTTGAGCTCCGAAAGGATATAATCTCTTCTCTTTGTAAACTCGTCGACCCAGCTCTTAACAAAAGCTGTTCCCTCATCAAGTGCTTTGACACTTGCCCACTGTGATATGGAGGTGGGATTGCCAGCGGTGTGACCCTGCAGCTTGTTTACCGCCCCGATGATCTCCTTCGGTCCTGCCGCATAACCGATGCGCCATCCAGTCATCGAGTATGCCTTTGACATACCGTTGATGACGACCGTTTTATTTTTCAGCTTTTCAGAGTATGCGGCAATGCTGGCATGCCTGTTATCATCGTAGAGTATCTTCTCATAAATCTCATCGGAAATGACGATGATGTCCTGGTCTTCGAGCAATTCAGCAAGTGAAAATAGCTCATCCCGGGTGTACACGGCACCGGTTGGGTTGCACGGTGAGTTGAGAAGAAACGCTTTTGTCTTTCGTGAAATCGCCTTCTTCAACTGTTCGGGCTTGAGTTTGAAACCTGACCCCTCAGTTGTCTCCACAAAGACCGGTGTGCCGCCGCAGATGCGAACCATCTCTGAATAGCTTACCCAGTAGGGTGCAGGAATGATAACTTCGTCTCCCCCCTCTACGAGCACAAAGAGAACATTGAATACAGAATGCTTCGCACCCGAATTGATGGACACCTGGTCCATTTCATAGTGCAGGCCGTTTTCCCCTTCGAGCTTTCGTAAAACCTGCTCTTTGAGCTCGACGATTCCACTCACCGGGGTGTAATAGGTTTTATCACCATCAATCGCCTTTTTTCCGGCATCCTTGATGTGATCTGGTGTATGGAAATCAGGCTCACCTGCTGCAAAACTGATAACGTCCAGTCCCTGAGCCCTCATCTGCTTGGCCTTGGTGTTCATGGCCAGCGTCAGAGAGGGAGCAATATTACTTCTCCTTGCCAATTTCATGTCCTGTTCCTCTTTTACAAGTCAGAAAATAATAGTCAGATTATCGTGCAAAGACAAGGTTGAGCCAGAGCTTGATCTC
>JAGLSF010000439.1 GCA_023136305.1 Spirochaetota bacterium | reverse complement strand
CTGAACGAAACCGCCTGCTCCTCCTCCAATGTGGCTGACCCAGGCTGCGGTCATGGGGCCGCCGAAACTGATATAGATAAATGTTCGTCCTGTGAGCGCAGGGTTGAAAATGTTTCGTCCGAATCCTCCAAAGACCATCTTACCGAAAGCTATCCCGAAAACGATGCCGACGACGGCAATCCAGAGGGGAAGGGTTGGTGGAAGGCTCAGGGTGAACAGGAAACAGGACACGAAAACGGCTGATGACACGGGCTCCTTGTAGTAGGCTTTGAGAAACACGAATTCGGTGAGAAACCCGGCAACGCATACCACGGCAAACATGAGCAGGCTGCGCCATCCGAAGAAGTATATCGATGCAATAGTCGCCGGAATGAGGGCATACATCACATTGACATTCGGTTTCTGCCACTTGATAAGGCGCTTTTTTTTGATCGGCTTCGGTGCCGGCTTCTCTATCTGCTGTTTTTCCGGTGCATCCATACGTATACTCAAACCTCTTGTTCACTGAGAGTCAGTACTGAAATGGTATGTCCCTGTATCAGGTCACTATACTTCATGTATGGAATTACTATTTTGTATGGTTACAAACCGTAACATATATACATGCAATTCGCAACGAAAAACAGGATACCCTGAGCAACACATCACTTGTAGCTCTGCTGGTAAAGTTGATGGCGTTGCTCAGGGTATTTGAATATCGGTGAACCACACAATGTCCGTACGTGGTTTTATGAACTGTGCAGCATATTTCTCTCTGCCCGGTGCAGCCCCCTCCAGTACCTCAATGAGTGTTTCTCTCTTGTTTTCCCCGGATACGAGAAAGGCAAGGTTTGCTGTGCTGTTCAACACAGGGAGGGTCATGGTGATTCTCTCCCTGGTGGGGTAGGAGGGCGGTATGGTCACAGCTTCAACCCAGGACTTACCTTTCGGGTCTATGGGACGGTCCAGAAAAAGAGAGGCAGCATGACCGTCCCTTCCTAAACCGAGCAGTATGAGATCGAACACAGGCATTGGTGGATAACCGACTAGGGAATCAGGATCATGGAAGAAGAGCTTCAGCCGCTCTTCATATAATTTCGCGGCCTCGGTTACGGTATCAGCTTCGGTGGGGATGGGAAAGATGTTCTCTCCGGGGATCGGGATGTGCGACAGCAGTGTACGTTCTGCCATGCCGAAATTACTCGCAGGGTCATCCCTGGGAACATACCGCTCATCACCCCAGAATATCCTTACCCTGTCCCAGGAAAACTTGTTT
>JAGLSF010000438.1 GCA_023136305.1 Spirochaetota bacterium | reverse complement strand
TGGTGGAAGATTATGTGCTGTATGATGATGATTTGTCCTCTGCGGCCTACGATCAGATTGAATATCTTGCCCGTGGTTACGACATAACCGCGGATGCAATGTTGGAAATAGTAAGACGTGATATGACACCGCAACAGCAATCGCCACCAGCTCCACAGACGGCAGTTCCTTATACAGACCAGCCACCCCCGCAAGAAGAAAACGACAAAGGTGTCTTTACTGTCGGTACGAAAACATATCCAATTCTAAGAACTGAAATGGTGGATGGTAAAGAAATTGTTACTATCGACATGGATGGTGTTGAGGTCACTATCGGAGACGAGGTGGAGGATACTACTGACCCTGAAGAAGCGAAGATTTTTGTACTTGATGATTTTTTGAAAGATGAGCGTTTGACCGCACTCGCAAAGCGTGTACTAAGACATAGTGTTATGTACCTCAAGCCTTCGCAATCTGTCGCTTATGCTGAATACGAAGGTACCTCCTTTATGCAGGGCTTACCGGATATTATTCGGAAAAGAGAAGAAACTGGCTTCAAGAGGTCAGGAGTGACGATTGGTAAAGGCCGAGAATGGGAGGAGGAAGTTTGGCTACATGAGTTGGCACATGCCATAGACATGAACGAAGGTGATAAGCGAGGGACGGGGTGGTTATCCGGTGATCCCGCATTTATTAGAGATGCACAAAAATACATGAAGGAATACGAGCCAGAGTATCCAGAAACTCCAAACGAGGAGTGGTACGCTATGCTGTTCGCTAGAACAGTTACAGGCTCAAGAGATGTACCAAGTTACATCAAGAAGTGGTTCAAACCATACATCAAATAAAAGTAGTGTATAATACTAAATTAGAACATTACAAAGGAGAATAAGATGGGCGAGACAATCAATAAGGAGCCTGTTGTGGTGGAACCTGGAGCAGTTGAGCCGCCAGCTCAGCCACCTTCGGAACCCCAGGCAGTACCTTCCGCTGTTGACGAAGAAGCTCTGAAGGCTATTATCGAGCCGTTGGTTAAGGATGCTTTTGATAGAGGGGTGCAGTCCACAAAGGACAAGCGCATCGCTAAACAGGAGAGCAGGATCAGCAGCTTAGAAGATACCCTTGCACAGGTAAAGGGACTTCGGGCCGAGGGCATGAGCGAGAAGCAAGCCATCCAGTTTATGAGGATGGAAGAACTCTTGGATGCCCAAGGCAAAGGAGTACCAACTGATGCTCCACCCGCGACGGAACCGGCAGTTCCAGCAACGGTGGCAGTGGATGA
>JAGLSF010000437.1 GCA_023136305.1 Spirochaetota bacterium | reverse complement strand
CGTGAAGCAGTGGAGGATACCGGTCTGCCGGCAGGAATTCCCATCTGTGCCGGCTGCGGAGATCAGGCGGCAGGCCTCTTCGGTGCAGGTATTCTCACCTCCGGCCAAATGGCCGATGTTTCCGGAACGGCATGTATTTTTTCTGCCAATGTGGACAGGTTTACCCATGATACAAAGCATAAAACCGTTGCCTGTATGAAATCGGCCTGCGGGGACAGCTACTATTTGCTCTCCGTCGTACTGGGTGGAAGGACGCACAGGTGGTTTGTCGACGAGTTCTGCTCCGAGGAGAGGGAGAGGGTGGAGAAACAGGGCGGCGATATCTACGCCTATCTGGATGAAAAGGCAGCTTCCCTGCCGCCCGGGTCAGGTGGTCTCGTTGCGGTAGATTATCTGCAGGGAAGGTTTTTTCCGCCCGTTCCCAGTATTCGGGGCCTCTTTATCGGTCATACATGGGCACACAACAAATATCACTTCTATCGGTCGATTCTCGAGTCCATAGCCTACGATCACTTTATTACAAAGGGGATCATACAGGAGCTCGTCCCGGAACTGGACACCAGGGCCGTGACGGCCCTGGGAAGCGGGGCAAACAGCAGGTTCTGGATGCAGTTAAAGGCGGATATTCTGCAGGTCCCCTATCAGAATCTGCTCAGAAGTGATCTGGCAACGCTCGGGAGTGCCTTTCTTGCAGCACATGCAACAGGGCATTTTTCTGATATTGAGAGCACTATACAGGGCATCGTGAAAACCAGGGTGAAGGTGGATCCGACGCCGGGCGAAGACAGGAAGTATCTGAAATTTATCGAGATATACAAGGATTTGTTTGGAACATTGAAAGATATTTATATGAGGATATCTTCCTAAGTTGCTGTTTGTTTTCCAGGAGATATGACAACGCGAGAGTGATCGAGCGGAGGGACGAACCTGACATGTCAAACAGGCTAACACTGAATCTCGAGGGAAAGGCGGGCATCATTACGGGTGCAGGTGTATGCGTACCCTCAGTTTTGAAAACCTGCTGGTTCTATCGATTATTCGATAAATGCCGAAAATTATAATAGAGGTTCTGCTCGTGATTCATATATCCCGAATCGCCTGAAACCGGAGGTAGTACGGTATGCCCGGAATATTCAAAGGCTGGTTTGAATGCCCCATCTGTGGTGGGGAATTCGATCGCAGCGTCATGAGTTCAAATCAGAAAAGGATCTGTCTGAGCTGTTGGAAAAAAAGGGAAGAGGGGGAAGCTTCAATTCATATTGATCATACTGAATCTCCTCC
>JAGLSF010000436.1 GCA_023136305.1 Spirochaetota bacterium | reverse complement strand
GTTATTCACCGTCAATGACCCGTATGATCCTGCTCTTTCCCTCGACCTCCGGGAGCCTGTCGATTGCTTCGATGGCCCTGGTTATGTGGGCCTCATGGGCTTCATGTGTCATCATCACAAGGGGAACATGCTGACGCTCCTCCTCGGTTTCCTTCTGTATCACCGAGGCGATGCTGATGTCATTTTCTCCCAGTATACCTGAGATCTTTGAAAGAATGCCCGGCCTGTCGAGCACGAAAAACCGAAGATAATACCGTGACCTGCTCCGGTCAAAGGGGAGCTGGGGCAATTCCTGCGTGAAGGAGTAGAGGGCCCTGTCACATTCAGCGCCGCAGGAAATTCGCTGCGAGATGTCGACGATGTCTGCAACCACAGCAGATGCAGTGGGACGTTTGCCTGCACCCTTTCCGTAATACATGGATTTCCCGAGAAAGTCGGAATAGACCATTATTGCGTTGTCCTCCCAGCTTATGGCAGCCAGGGGATTGTCCCTGGGGACGAGGGTGGGATGCACCTTTACAAGCACACCGTCATCCATTCTCTCCGCATGGGCGAGCAGCTTGAGCACGAAGCCGAGCTCATCGGCGTACTGCATGTCGCGCCTTTCTATGTGCTCGACTCCCTCCACATACACATGCTGCATATCGATTGCCGTGTTGAAGGCAAGGGACGCAAGTATCACGATCTTGTGCTGCGCATCTCCGCCCGAGATGTCCAGGGTCGGGTCGGCCTCGGCAAAGCCGAGCTCCTGGGCGATACGCAGAGCCGAATCGAAATCGATCCCCTCACGGGTCATCTTGGTGAGGATGAAGTTTGATGTTCCGTTCAGTATACCCATGACCCGGTGGATCACATTTCCCACTAGGGCTTCCCTGATAGTCTTGATAATGGGAATGCCTCCTCCCACAGATGCCTCGTACCCCAGGTTCACGTTATTCGCCAGGGCCGTGCCAAATATCTCTTTCCCGTGTTCGGCAAGAAGGGCCTTGTTCGCGGTTACCACATGCTTCCCTTTTCGCAGGGCTTTGAGCATGAGCTCACGGGCGACCGTGGTTCCTCCGATGAGCTCTACCACCACATCGATGTCCGGGTTTTCAATGACATCGGAGGCTTCGACTGAAAAAATGTTATCCGGTATGGAATACTCCTTCTTCTTCGAAGGGTCGACATCGGCAACCATCTTCACATTGATTCGCACATCAGACCGCGTGCTGATGAGATCGCCGTTCTTACCCAGCAGTTCATACACACCGGAACCGACCGTTCCAAGACCGAGTATACCAATATTAACA
>JAGLSF010000435.1 GCA_023136305.1 Spirochaetota bacterium | reverse complement strand
GCTGGGCGAAAAATCAGGGACTCCAGCTTGATTTCAACTCCACCTACTTCTCCCATCCCAAAGCTGATGCGGGGTTTACCCTGAGCAGTAAGGATGATGGTATAAGGGCATTCTGGATTGAACATGCAAAACGGTGCCGAGAGATCAGCGCGCACATGGGGAAAGGGCTGGGAAGCGCCTGCATCCACAATTTATGGATACCGGACGGTGCAAAGGACATCACGGTGGATCGATGGAAGCACCGTGAATTGTTAAAGATCTCTCTTGATGCCATATTTGAAAAGGCCCTCGATCCACGTCAAATGAAGGACGCTATTGAGAGCAAGCTCTTCGGCATCGGCAGCGAGAGTTTTGTGGTGGGTTCTCATGAGTTCTACATGGGATATGCACTCACAAAGGGGAAGATGCTCTGTATCGACCTGGGCCATTTCCATCCCACTGAATCGATTGCTGACAAACTCTCTTCCATTTTACTATTCACCGACGAGCTCCTCCTGCATGTGAGCCGCGGCGTGCGATGGGACAGTGACCACGTGGTCGTTCTGAACGACGATGTGCGGTATATGGCAGAGGAGATAGTTCGTGGGGATGTGCTCGGCCGCGTGCATGTTGCAACTGACTTCTTCGATGCGAGTATGAACAGAGTCGGAGCCTGGGTCATCGGTTCCCGGTCAACGATCAAGGCTTTCCTCACTGCGCTTCTCGAACCCCATGAAAAGCTCAAATCCTATGAGGAGAAGGGTGATTACTTTTCACGGTTAGCGCTTCTGGAGGAACTGAAAACCATGCCCTTCGGTGCAGTGTGGGATTACTACTGTCTGCGCAGCGGTGTACCTGTCGGCATGGTATACATAGAAGAGATACAACGTTACGAACGGGAAGTATTGAGCAAGAGGGAACCGTGAGATCGTGATCCGGCAGGAGCCGACAATCGGGCCACAGCGTCAAAGACACCCCAAATCCTTTATTATTGACAAAAAATTGACTATGTTCTAAACTAAGATTTTAAAAAGTTGGTATAAGTATGAGGAGGAGCAGATATGGCATATGATGCCACAAAAATGGCTGACTGGCAGATAGCGGAAGCGGCCGAGAAGAACATGCCCACGCCCGAAGAGTGGCGTGAAAGATTAGGGCTTCAAAAAGACGAGATCATGGGCTACGGGAGAATCTCCAAGCTCGACTTCCTGAAGATCATCAACAGGCTCAAGGACAGGCAGGACGGGAAGTACATCGAAGTAACGGCAATCACCCCGACACCCCTTGGAGAGGGAAAGACAACCACAGCCATGGG
>JAGLSF010000434.1 GCA_023136305.1 Spirochaetota bacterium | reverse complement strand
AAATTTTTACATAATTGAAGCAATTCTTGTGGGTATAGATACGAGCAGGTATGAATCGGTAGACAAACCTGTCGATTGCGCTCTTTTCATAAAGGCGGTATCATAGGAGCAATACGGTCAATAATTTGTTTTTAAAGAGATATATGGTAATAGCGGTCCCGTACCTGTCGTTTAGGAATGGGGAGCATTGTGGCGATTGTTTTCTGAAGTGGCATAGTATAGGGGGAGGTTGTCATGCTTTTTACAAAGGGTTTGAGCATGCCCGAAGGTCCGGTATTGTTGGCGGACAAAAGCTGGGTTGTTGTTGAAATGGGACCCGATCGCGGGTGTGTCACACACATCAGTGCTGACGGGAAAACGAAAGCGGTCATTGCAGTGACAGGCCGCCCGAACGGACTTGCAGTCGACGACGTTGGCGTCATCTGGGTAGCTGAAACGAACACACCCTCCCTGCTGCGGCTCATCATGGACGGGCAGAAGGAGGTATACCTAAATGCATGTGATGGAGAGGAGTTTCTCTTTCCAAACGATCTGGTGTTTGGGCCCCATGGGGAACTCTATATGACGGATTCGGGAATCCGGTTCAAGGATATTTTTCCAGGAGGAAAGCTGAGACCCGATTACATGGATCTTCGGCTTGATGGACGGGTCTATCGAATAGACCTCGACATGAAAGAGATCGAGAAGATAGATGCAGGTTTACGTTTTACCAATGGTATCGTATTTGGGCCGGACGACTATCTGTACGTGAACGAAACGTTCACCGGTATGGTATACCGGTATCGATGGGAGAACGGCCGGATTACCGGAGGACGTGAAGAATTTGGCAATGTTTTTGAATCCCAGGTGTTTGAAGGCCTGAGAGGGCCCGACGGTATGAAATTTGGTGCTGACGGCAACCTCTATGTCACCGTGTACGGACAGGGGGACGTCACAGTGCTCGGAAAGGACGGAGAGGTCGTCAGGCGCATCAAAACAGAGGGCAGAAAGCCCACGAACTGTGCATTCGGCCCCGCAGGTTCGAACAAGCTCTACGTGACTGAGGTCGAACTCGGTACCATGGAGATGTTTGATGTGGGTACCGACGGTTTCCCGCTGTACACGGGCTTGAGGAGGGGTCGATGAAAGCTGCAGTCTGGTGCGGGTAGAGGGATGTAATTATAGCCACCCGCTTCAGGTTGATTAGGCTGGTTTTCAGATCAGGTCTCGGAAATCCATCAATCCATTTCTCAATGTATACCTCATTTCAATACGTAGCCTTCTGAGCATATGCAATGCAGGAAAAGTGCCAGAATATGTGATAAAAATGCAGCAGGGAAGGCAG
>JAGLSF010000433.1 GCA_023136305.1 Spirochaetota bacterium | reverse complement strand
TATAGACTTCGCCGAAGTGCGCGGGACGAAGGAATATGCCCCGGGGCAGCAGTTTATTGCGAAATATCATGTAGGTATCAAGGTCAGACCGGCAATAATCGCGATAGTTACGAATTCGGTCAAGAGGGGTGAAGTGAATCTGGAACATGGGACCAAATCCCTGAATTATTGCCCTGATCTGTTCTCTGTCGATTATGGTCTGCATGCCCTGCATCAGCTTTTCACCGATACGGTATATCTCTCGGTAAACCTTACCGTCGTCTTCCTCCAGGAATTCCAGTGTTGCATGGGCAGCAGCCATTGCCATCCTGTTCGCATTCACAGTACCGGCCCGAAAGACCGTACCATCAGCAAGCAGGTCCATTATCTCGGCTCTCCCGCCGTATGCAGCAACCGGAAAACCACCTCCCACCGCTTTTGCAAGCGAGGTGAGATCGGGAGTAACCCCGAACTTCCCCTGGGCGCTGTGCAAACCCAAACGAAATCCGGTGATGACTTCATCAAATATCAGCACGATGCCGTGCTTTTTCGTAAGCTCTCGCGCCTTATGCAGAAATCCTTCATCCGGAGGAATAACTCCGGAGTTACACATGCACGGGTCCAGGATGAGTCCGGCAATCTTATCCCCATGTTGCTTGAGAGCATTTTCCAAGGCTTCAACATCATTCCAGGGAAGAACCATAAAATCCTCGTAGGCATTGCCCGGTATACCGGTGCCTATAGTCTGTTTCTCCTGAACTACCTCCGGTCCGTTCAGTTCCAAAGGCGGATGTACACTGTGCGCTACATTGTCGACCCACCCGTGATAGGCCCCCTCAAACTTTGCAATGACGTTTTTCTTCGTGTAGGCCCGGGCCAGCCGCAGAACCATTTGCACCACCTCCGTGCCGGAATTCATGAAGCTGACCCTTTCGAAGCATGGTACGTGGCGAATCAATTTTTCTGCAACATCGATCTGCAGCTCGAAGGGAAGTCCGTAGGTTACACCCTTTTTAATCTGTTCTATGACGAAATTCACGACTCTCGGATTCGCATTCCCCACCAGCGTCGGACCAAGCGCCAGTAAATAGTCGATGTACTCGTTGCCGTCAACGTCGTACAGCTTTGACCCTTCGGCTCTCTCTATATAGGGTGGGTAGGGTGCATATCCTTCGAGGGTCGACCTCGATGCGCTGGACACTCCTCCCGGTATCGATTTCTTCGCCCTTTCAAAGAGCTTCTTCGACTTCTCCGCACGTACAGTCTTCATGTGCTTTCCTCCTCGACAATTAAATGAATGTGTCGTATAACCTCTTGAAATTACATATTTACTCCTATTGATAATAAAACTTATATCAAGG
>JAGLSF010000432.1 GCA_023136305.1 Spirochaetota bacterium | reverse complement strand
TTTTCAGCGACCCCGCAGGGTGAGCATGCGCACTGTTCCTCTCAGTTCGCTGATCTGACGCTTCTGATCGCTTATTATGGCAAGCAGGTCGGCTGCATTAACCTCATCATCTTCTTCCTTTTCCTTGGCCTGCAGGTCCTCGTAGTCACTCTGTGCCTCAAGGAGAGCGAGTTCATAGGTGTCTGCATAGTATTCCAGCTCAAGCGGCATGACCGGGAACTCCTCGGATTGCAGTATCTTCTGTGCTATTCTCGAGATTTCTCTGCCTGCAACAGAGTCGCCCTGCGATGTGGTGAGCGGGAGGCCTTCCTCAACCGAACGGTCAACCGCATCATCTTTGAATATGAGGCCCAAACACTCCACATCCATATCGAGATTCCTCCTCACCAGGTCTCTGAGCTGCTCCACAATCTGCAGGTCGTCAGGGGAGTGTGCCATGTTGACGACGAACTTCGGTTTCAGAGCTTCCATGTATCGTTTTGCCCTCTCCCCCGCCTGGGAGTCAAGTTTGGACATCTTCGTGAGCATCTCGGAAACAGGAGGTGATGCGTTGGGCTTTTTTTCTTTCAGAAGCTTCTTGATATATGAGCTGATCGAGGGGTGAGAAGCGAAGGCTCGCTGCAGGAACCTGGATACTGTGTTCTTCAACAGGCCATAGGCATTTACGATCGAAGTTGTCTGGGGTGTCAGCACCACAAGCCCCGAGTTGGAGATGAGAAAAAAATCCACCACATGGCAGCTGCCGCCCGAACCGAGGTCGATTACCACATAATCCGCCTCGAGCTCGAGTATGCTCTGCATGAGCTTTTTCTTCTGAGAAAACTGAATGTTCGAAACTCCGGAAACAAGAACATCACCGGGGATGAACCGGAGGTTTTGATAGGGAGTGGGGATCACAATGTCCTTGAACTTGACTGTTTGGGAGGAGAGGAAATTGCCGATACCGAGGTTTGTATTTTTCATACCCAGAGCTGTGTGGAGGTTGGAACCCCCCAGATCCAGATCAATGAGAACGACACTCTTCCCGTTTACCGCGAGATCGAGGGCCATATTGGCAGCAATCAAAGTCTTACCCACACCGCCCTTGCCGCTTGCAATGGGCAGCACCTTTCGTTCAGCGTTTTCATTGATCACCATAGACTGCTCCTCCCGCTCAGAACTGCACCCCACATAGCTGTAACCACACCATACATAGTATCAACTAGCCAGCCAATGAGAAAGAAATATTTAGGGCGAACAATGAAGACATCGCTTCGCTAGTCGAGTTCTTCAAATAAACCGTATGAAATAAAAAACCATACGTTTTAAAAACATTTTTGCCATAAATTAACTCGACTAGCGCAGCG
>JAGLSF010000431.1 GCA_023136305.1 Spirochaetota bacterium | reverse complement strand
TATGAATACCATCAATGCCCTGAAACGAGCCCTTCCCGCTCGTTGAACTCGAGATGGGAATGAACATGAGCCCCTCTGCGCCAATGTCCACACCAGATGCGTCGTCGTTCAGCTGTTCGAATGAAGATGCAGATCTCATCACGTCCCTGAACCATCTGAGCGAATTGCCGCCATAGGGTACAACGGTCATGAGACCATATTTGCCCTCAACCGGATGGGGTCCGGGAAACATGGACCGCACAAAACCGCGGTCGGTCGACCTGGGCTTGTGGAACAACAGGCTGTCAGAGGTTGCAAGCAGCACCCAGGAAGTGCCGGCACCCAGCACACAGTCACCGGGGTGTATGGCGCCTGCTCCCAGGCTCTCGCAGTAACGATCGTGCGCTCCCGACACCACCAGCACCTCCTCAGACAGCCCCAGCTTCCCGGCTGCAGTGGTACTCAGTGTGCCCAGTACCTTTCCCGATGGTACGATCTCAGGCAGATTATCAGAAGTAATTCCTGCAATGCGCATGGTTTTCTCTGCATAATTTTTCACCTTCAAATCGAGAAATCCGGTCAGGGCAAGATTCGTGTAGTCAATTGCAAACCTGCCGGTAAGCAGATGGTTGAGGTAGTCGATGGTTGATGCAAAGTATTTTACTTTCTTCAGAATGCCGGGTTTTTTATGTCTGAACCAGAAAATGGTGGGAAAGTTGAGGCTGTCCAGCACCGGCCATCCGCAAATGTGATACAGTTCGCTCACGCTGATTCTCTGCACAAGCTGGTCTGAAACTGCACTCGCTCGCCTGTCCATCCAGCTCACGGCAGGGCGTACAGGTGTGAAATTTGTGTCCAGGAGTACAAGGCATCCTCCCTGGGTGGACAGGGAGAGAGAGCTGATCGCGCTTCCCTTCCCGGTCCTTTCCACCACTGTTCGGGTGGTTTTTGCAAGTGCCTCCCACCAGTGCTGCGGGTCCTGCTCAGCCCACCCCTCCTCCGGATAGGCAATGGGGTATGATGTGTATTCGATATCTACGAGCTCGCCATCACCTGTAAAGAGTGCACTCTTCGTCCCTGTGGTACCCACATCTATGCCAAGCACATAGTCCATCTGCTGCTCCCATGCAGTATAAATATTCCCTATTATATATCGGTTTAATGGATATGGCCAGAAAGCCTGTTTGCCGTAATCAGGATCATGGTTTATACTGCAATAGGGTATGGAGACGGGCTACAGGCAGGGGGCCCCGGGTGAATCTGTATAGGAGTAGATATACCGCACGGGTAAAAGCTTCAGGAGTCATGTATGCATGTTGACAAACCAAGGATTGCAGTCATTACATTCACCGACGACAGGGATGTCGGCCTCT
>JAGLSF010000430.1 GCA_023136305.1 Spirochaetota bacterium | reverse complement strand
TACAAGCATATCGGAGGCCACTAATTAATGAAGAAATACCTGCTGATTTCATGTGTTGTTCTGTCCACATTGATGTTCCTTTCCCTGAAAACCAAGTACACAAAGATAAAACCGGAAAGCGATGAAATTAAAATTGCATTGAAAAAGGTCAACGACGGTAGACCCCATTATTACAGGATTGCACTCTCCGAGAAGGAGATCAAATTTTTCGTACTCATGAGTGATGATGGAGTTGCGAGAGTCGCCTTTGACGCATGCGACGTCTGTTATCCCGAAAAGAGGGGGTACCGACAGGATGGAGACTTCATGATCTGCAACAACTGCGGCCAGTCATTCCATGAGACGAAGATAAATATCATCAGGGGTGGCTGCAACCCCGCCCCTGTGGACAGAATCTTCGATAATCAGTTCGTGTATGTCTCCATCGACAGCCTTCAGCAGGGAGCAGCCTACTTCTAGGAGTGTGGATGAATATTCTTACAATCCCTGTCAGTGAGCATCCTATCTCTAGGAGTCTTTGATGAACATTCTTACGATACCAGTGAGGAATCTGAAGAGGAAACTCCTGAGAACTTCCCTCCTCCTTCTCATTTTTACCATAGGGATTCTCTCCATGGTAACAATCAACAACGTCTCCCAAAGCGTGGGAGAAAGTCTCGAGAGAAAGCTCAACCAGTTCGGTGCAAATATAATCATCTACCCGAGCACCAAGACCCTGAACGTCAACTATGGCGGATTTGATGTCGGCAGCCTGTCCTATAACATTAATTATCTCAACGGATCGAAAGTCGTAAGCAGCATCAAAACCATCGAATTTAACAAGAACATAAGCGCGGTTGCTCCCAAGCTGGTCTCTCTGGAGAACTACATGGAGCAGCCTATCGTTGTCGTTGGCGTGGACTGGACCGAAGAGTTGAAAATAAAGAACCACTGGGTCATTGAAGGGGAGATACCTTCAGAACCTGCCGGCATCCTTTCCGGAAGTGAAGTTGCGGACTATCATGGATTCGGTATCGGTGACACGGTACGGTTCGGTTCGACTGACTACAGAGTAACAGGAATTTTGCATAAAACCGGGTCGGACGACGACGGTGTGATCTTCATGGACCTTGCCCAGCTTCAGAGGCTGTCGGGGAAATCCGGACTGGTCAACTTTGTTGAGGTTGCGGCGCTCTGTTCGGGCTGCCCCATAGAGGAGATCGTGGCTCAGATATCGGACAAGCTTCCCTATACGGATATCAAAGCACTTCAGAGTATCGTGATGCAGAGGATGTCGGCTGTGGGCTTTGTCAGGAGACTTGCCGGCGCCGTGAGCCTGGTGATACTCCTGACGGCGAGCTTCATGATCGCTCTTTT
>JAGLSF010000043.1 GCA_023136305.1 Spirochaetota bacterium | reverse complement strand
CGGAACCACCTGCCGCGCATTTCTAAAATCATAAATTTAGACAATTTCATCCCCACAATCAACTCGCTTCACCGAAACTCCCGTAGTGACTCATGAACACCCTTGTGCACCTCATACCAGAAGCTCAGTGAAGCCTCTCTCCTGTCCTTTTCAAAAAAATCGAGCCACTTGATCAGTTCATCATCCCTTTCATCCTCCACGTCCCTCTTCCTCCTGAGGAATGTATGTACAAGATCGATGCTGCGTTCCGTTTCCCAAAAGACTGAAGCGTTTCGGCTGTTGATACGCGATGCGGTAATTGAAAGATTTTGTTCATAGGCCTTTCCCATGCCGTACAGGGATTCAACGATCTCGGGGACCATCTCCTCGGCCCAGTTCCGGTGAAACCTGCATAGACCAATGTTATCGATGCTCAGCTCCTTGATGAAGCGTTCTGCACTCACCCTTCCGAGCTCCCTGGGCGGAAGAAAATCTGTTCCGTAGTACATATAGTACTTTCCCATGATTGCCATGGGTGCTAGAACGCCTGGTGTCCAGTACTGGTTGGGAACCATCCACCCTACCCGAGCGAAGGCACTGTACACAAGGGTGTCTTTCACCTCCTCTCCCCTTTCCCGTGCAAGTCGTCGTGCCAGCTTCCGCGCACCCTCAGAGAAATCGAGAACGCCCCGTTTTTCGATCATGGCGTCAAGCATCTGCACGCCGAGCTCTGCGTTGTGCATCGAATCGGTCTCAATGCTGAAACCTCTGCTGGAAAAGGCCGGGTTACCCTTCACACCGATATCTTTGGGCTTCAGGAGCCCCCGGTCCAGACACTCCATGAGCCAGGAGAGAACACCCCCCACTGATATGGCATCGAAGCCAAGCATATCCGCGTGATGTACCAGTTTCTCAGCAGCACGCTGGTCGAAGACCCCGCACTGCGGTCCCATGCTCTCGTAAGGTTCATAGTCCTTCTTGAACTCCCCGTTCATCTTCTTGCACACGGCGACGCAGGGTTCACCGCAGTTCCGCTGCTGCTTGCCTGCGATAGTCTCTTCGTTGAACTGTTTCAGGTAGTGGCTCACGATGAATTTTTCATGAATGGCCTGCCGTTCTTCCTCCTCCATATACATGCTCCGATAGTTGAAGGAGAACATCTTGCCCGCGAGTGTGCTGAAGTTTACCCCAAAAGTGCCTCCCGTACCGAACTTGGGATCGAACCGGTATTTTGTAGTGGCCTCAAAGTCCTTTGCCGCAAGCTTTTTGTGGTACTTGTTCTCGAACCACTCATCGGCGACTTTACGGTTGCGGAAGTCTTCATCAATTACAGTACCCCCGTATATAACGGCCGCAATTCCGTGCCACTGAAGCATCCTACTCCCGAGCCCGCCCCGTCCAGCCCAGGTGTCAACATGAGTGAGCTTCCTGTTGACAACAGGAACCGATGTAATAGCGCCGAAATCAGTTGCCTGTGCGGCTGGTCCAACGGCAAGTATACGCGGATCGTTTTCATACCTGTCGCTCAATTGCTCGAAAACCTGATCGATCAGTGCATAGATGCCTCCCCGTCCACTGGACCAGACGGACCTAAGATCCAATGGTATTATCTCAACCTCGATCTCCTCGCCGTGAACCCTGTTGAGATAAAGAACGGAAGGTGCAGGCGCTTTACCGATCAGAGAAACCATGTTTATTCCCAAGTTGTCGAATACAAGACCGGCACCTCCCATGGAAGAGATATAGAAACCGCTCCAGCATGGTGAGAAACCGGTGAATATAAGACGATTGGAACCTGGGAAAATAGACCCAGCAAGGAGGCCAGTTCCGAAGTTGAGACAAAAGTTGTGGGCCGTCAGGTGAAGTCCGAGATCAACGGGTCCAAAAAAAGCGCCAACCCGATAACGCTTAATGCGGTAGAAACCCGTTGTGGTGTCAATAATAAGCACCTTCTGATAGCTGTCCATGTCACTCCCGCTTACACGTACGGACCATATCCGCCTTATATAGGAACCGGTATTTTATGTTTCACAGGGCAACGCCTCTGCCGACAGAGTACTCTATGGAAATCTTTTCATCAAGGGAAATCACGAAGACTTTCGACAATCCCTTGAAATGCATCATCATGTATGCTTTAATGGGTCGGGAAGCTGAAGGAGTCGCATGAGAGATGCGACGCCTGCTTTTGAGTGTGTCTATCATTGTATGCATCAGCGGATGGGCATGCACCGATGCGGTGAAACCGGAAGCAGGCGTGCCTTACGCAGGAGGAACGCTCATCAGGTTTCCCGACCCCACCTTCCTCTTCACCATACCGGAAGGGTATGCGGGTTTTCTCTCACCCGGAGAAGATGTGAGAGATACCGTTAATTCAAGGCAATCGATTAGTCGTCTCCTACACGGCCGGATACGGTGAAGGGGCTATCAAGGGGTGGGCTCTTGCAGTGTTGAACGACAACGGCATGGTAGTGGCGATGTTTGCCCTCGGCCCATCGGAGCTCATGGAACACTATGAGGGGATACTGAGCAGTATTGCCGACTCCCTCTCCTTCATGCCTGATGAATGACAGACCGCCATCCCAGCAGAACACGGCAGACCTCGGTGCCTTCATTTCGCTTGACGAGACTGTGTAGAAAGCTCCCATCATCCCTCTTTTCAGTACAAATCGCAATATCCTCACCATGACCGCACTCTGCGAGGTAGTTCATCTCACACCGCGACACCTCATGGCCGTCTAGATGCTGTCTCGCATAGGTGTTAAAAACCCAGTCAACGTACCTGCACCAATAACGTCCATTTCAGCACCCATATTACGCGCTCCTTCATCGGGTCAGCATGTACCATGGGCTAGAAGGGCCACCCTCTTCCCCTCATGGTACAGGTCATTGTAAATCCTGCATGCATAGGGCGTGTTCTTCAGAATTACCCTTTCTATTCCCCGGCTTTTAATGTGCTTCAGGACCTCATCCGGGCATTCAATGAGCCCGTCAACCCCTATGCCGATAATCAGTACATCCAATCTTTCATCGAAGACACCCGATATCATTGATTTTGACAGTCGATGCCCTTCCCGCTCCTTCCACTTCGAAACCTTTGTCCCGATGAGCCTTATGTCCTTTCCCTTGCCGATCTTGGCACCATGAACCTTACCATGCTCCTCACCGCAGACGACAAACCTCCCCCACGAGAATTGCTCTATCGGTCCCCTGCTGTCATGAAACATACCGCCCTCCCGGGATCCTGCTCCCCTGCACGATCCCTTTCACGCCAGTTTCTTCCTCATGATGTAATCATCCATAATGAAACCCCCTCCAATATCCACGGTCACGGACTCTTCCATAACGAAACCCTTACGCCTATAGGCATGAATTGCCCCGCTGTTGTGTTTGTTGACCGCGAGGGTCATCGTCCTGCATCCGGACTTCCTGCACTCTTCCTCAATATAGTGCAGTGCCCCGCTTCCGTATCCATGCCGCTGAAAACGGGGCAGCACGTAGAGCTTGTGGATCTTCATCTCTTCGAGATGTTCCGTAGGACCAAATGAGCAGAAACCCACCTTATCCTCCCTGCAGAGAATGAACCGATAATCCACCTGTTCTCCTTCGATCTCCGCTTCCATGACCTCAGGGCTGTACATCTTTGCGAGCATATAGCGTATCTGCTCATCGGATAGTATGCCTGGGAAATGGTGCCACCAGATCTTCTCAGCCATCTGCACGATCTCAGGCACATCCTCTTTCGAAACGCTCTTCAGCCTCACCGATGATAAATCCATTTCTACTGCCAGCCCTCCGCTTCAGATGTCTTTCACATGCTCCATCCTCACAACACAGTAATGCCTTGTATGCCTAGCTCGAGAAATCGAAGATCACAGGTTCGGAAAGCCTCAAATAATCCTTCACATTCATGATGATCGAGTCGGTGAGAGAACCAGCATTGAAGGCGATTCGCTCGTTCTCTGTGATGGATGAATCAACAAAGAGCTCCATGTCGAAGATTGGTGAACCAAAGGGTGGTATGGAACCGGGCTCGAGGCCGGTGAGCTCCAGGAGCTCTGCCCTTGTTGCGAACCGCAGCCTCTTTACCCCGAAGTGCTGTTTCACCTTGGAGGAATCCAACCTCCGTGCCGCACTCAGAACGAAGAGCCTGAATACTCCATCAACCTTCAGGAGTATGGCCTTCCCCCCATTGCGGAGTTCCTCTCCGCGAACCCGGGCGGATTCTTCCGAGGTTCTCGTAGGCTCATGGTGTAGTTCCCTGAAGTGAACACCGCTCTCCTGCAGATAGGCTCGTATCCTCCTGTACACCTCATCACCCATCTTTTCCCTCCCGCACACTTCCCTCCTAACAGGTGATTGTTTTTCTTCCCTCCTTGAGGTAGGCCGTGAGGGGTTCCCCCATGTACCTGACATCAATGTTCATACGTTCCAGCTCACCAGAAACACCGTACATGTCTGCACACTTCCTGCAGGCCTCGAGAACGATGCCGGCCTCATCCATCTTTTGTATGTGCTCCTGAAGCTCACTGTCCCCGGCCAGCAGCTTGGCCGAGGGCCCCCACACAATGAAGATCACCTTCTCCCACCACCCCTTCAATTTGGCATTCAGGGTATACATGAATACCATTTTCAGTGCGACCTCTCGGTCTCCACTTGTCCAGAGAACAACAAGTGTATCTTTCGTGTCTGCCATTTCTTCTCTCCTTCCACTAGTATCAATAATGTAGTATGTATGCGATGCATCAAGTAAAGCATAAATAGAGGGAGAGTTTACATGCAATCAGTACAGAGATGAACCTAGTATAAACATTTTCATGACATGTGCGCGGAATCAAACCACATGGGTGCTACAGTTCTGTCAAATAGCGCTCCCTGTTATTGAGGAAATCCCGGTATATGCGATAGTGGTCCGTTTTTTCGTACTCTACCTCTGCAATCGGTTCCTCGTCAAAGCTGTAAATGGTTGCACCGGGCAGCGCAAGGAGCAGCGGTGAATGGGTTGCGATAATGAACTGGGCGTTACCCGCCCTACTCGCTTCACCGAGTACGGTAAGCAGCTCCATCTGCGTTTGCGGTGACAGCGCATTCTCGGGTTCATCGAGGAGGTAGAGCCCCTTGCGGCTGAAACGGCTCTTGAAGAAGGCCATGTGGCACTGCCCGTGTGACTTGGTCATGAGCGAGCTGCCGCCGAAATACTCCAGTATTCCCGGCGAAGCGGCAGCCCATTCATCGAGGAAAGCAGCGAAGTTTTGAAATATTTCCGAGGCGAAAAATGACCCCGGAACCATGCCGTCTGTCCAGCTGACATCGATATACCGGTAGAGTTCCTCCTCATAGGGGTTGACCACATACCGCATGCCACCCGGGGTTTCCCAGATATGAATATCACAGCGGTGTGCAATGGCCCTGATAAGGGTGGATTTACCTGTACCATTTTCGCCGACGAAAAAGGTGACCGGTGTGGTGATATCAATACGCTCGGTGATATTGAAATTTCGAAGGTTGAAGGGATGCACATCGCTCTGCGGATACCTCTCTGATAAAAACTTCACTTCCTGTATATGCATTGCGCTGACCTCACAATCTGGGTAGTATGGCTGCCCAATCTGAATGTGTCTGCGCTCACCAGTAATTACAGGCCCGTGGCGTTTTCGAGCGCCGCCCCCGTAAGACGGTAGATGACCCAGTCTTCCATGGCTCGTGCCCCCAGTCGCTCGTAGAAACGCCGTGCCGGGTTCCAGTGGAACACGGAAAACTCGGAGACGGCCGCACTTTTTTTCACAGGCCACCTGTGCATCCTCAACCCCGGCTTCCCGTATTGTTCTGTTCATGCTACCCCCAGCCTCTGCTATACCTTGTCCGGTGGCGCCTGACTACATAATGGAGAACCTGCCCATCTTGCAGAAGGATATAAAACCACGGATCGCCTCCTCCTCGATGCCATTGTCACGCACTGCGTCCTCCAGCGCAAAAGCCATATTAAGGGCATCAGCGTAGGTGACGAACTGCCGCTCTTTCGTCAGATAGGAGCCGCGCCAGCTTCCGATGATATTATTCAAGACATCCTTATCATACCCGCCATCCGGGTTTCGCGCTCGCTGATTCAGATAATCCTTGTTCGGTTCCGTACCCATGGGCTGCCAGCCGTATCGCCGTGCCACCCTGAGGATGTTCCTCCATTCCATGTTATCCATCTGATGTCTCTTGCCGCTGTCATTCTGCAGGGAAAAGCCCATGGCCCCATCCTCTACACTAGCAACTACGCACCACTGCTTCCGGAGCACCCACCCTCACGGTTTGAATCCTATCTGTCCTTCCTGAGCCGGTTCGACAGAGGGCCTTATCTTACCATACTTCTCCTCATACTTACCTATATTCTCCTGCAGGGCGGTCACTATTCTCTTCATGTGGCCCGGGCTTGTGATGACCCGGGCAGTTACATCGCCCGCTGGTGGAGCGATCACGATAAAATCGAGCACGAACTCCTCAGGTGTATGGGTTATACGCAGGCTGTTTGCATAGACACCTCCTGCAAGCTCCTTCCGCATCTCAACTCGAATCTGCTTTTCTGACATAGGTATCTCCTCTGCCTCCCCTCTTTATCATGCATCCGTCGCAGGCACCGCGTTCGCCGAAGAGCTGTTCCATGTCTCCCCACAGTTCCGAAGTCACAGGCTTACAGATCATTCCCTGTCCCTCTTTCTCAGACGCGCAATCAGGTTTTTCATCCTTTCAACTGCTTCCTGCTCCCCCTGGTCCTGAGGAAGGTTCCATGGCTGCATCACACGGTCCGTTATCCTGCCGCTCAGCGGCGGTTCCTGATAGGCACCGGGGTCATACAAATCCATATCCTCAAACCGGACAGGTCGTTCCTGATAGCATGACCAGACAGCTTTTCGTATCGATTCTGGAGTGCCCCTGAACTGAAGATCTATGAGGCGCACCTGCTCTCTGAACCGATCGATAAACTCCATGGGAATGTTGTACAGGAGCGGGTGGGGTGCATCGGTGCCGATGATTTGCTTTTTTTCGTCAACACCGTTTTGGAAGAGAGCCTTGAACGCTTCTCCCGTCAGGTGACCGGGGGATTCCGGCCCGCTCAGCACGATGTATCGTATATTCGGGTTTGCAACGACATTGCAGATGATCTTCTCGAAGCCGATGTTCTCAGTCTGCACCGTGCCCGAGAGGGCACCTCCGCTCTCAACACCGACCCGTACAATCTGCTCGATCTCACGTGGAATCTTGTCCTCTTCCCGATTGAGGACTATGGCCACAGCAACAGGAGAAAAATCATTACCCCGGATATACCTTCCCTCCTCAGGGGGGTATGCCGGATGGGGATCGACCTTTCGCACAGTGTCCTCCACAAAAAATTCTCTGCTCTTCCCGTCGCCGGGGCAGCGGCTGCCCGTTGCGCGACAGGTCACAATTTCAGCCCAATATGCTACCAGTGATTGCGTCTTATACGCTCTTCGTGGAATTCGTCCTTGAGCCCCTTCTTCTCAGCCGGGTGTCCCACTGCTATGAGGGCGAAAGGGACGATTCTTTCGGGGATGCTGAGGAGTTTTCGAAGCCCTCTCACCCTGTCGTCCCGGGGATACACACCGAGCCAGACCCCGCCCATGCCCTGATCCACTATCTCGAGCAGCATATTCTCCACTGCTGCGGAGCAGTCCTGCACCCAATAGCCAACATGCTTTTCCAAATCCAGATCACCACACACAAGTATGGCAGCGGGAGCATCATGGAGCATCTGAGCATAGGGATGTATCCCGGTGATTTCCTCGAGCAGGGGCCGTTCGTCAATGATGACGAAGTGCCACGGCTGCTGATTTCCCGCTGAAGGTGCGTTCATTCCTGCCTTTACAACGGCCATGAGCACCTCATCGGAAACCAGCTGCCCGCTGTACTTTCGAATACTGCGTCTTCTATAAATCGTATCCATGCTATAGGTTCTCCTCACTGAAGTGTATCTGCCAGGGTACGAAGAATTTGCCAGATCCTGGGCACCCAATCAAGATGTTCCGGTTTCATCAGGCAGGACCGAAGGCAGGTCAGGGTTTCCTGATCAACTTCAATTGAGCGCGGAATACTGCCAATCAGTCGTGTCGGATAAGTGAACAGGGCAAGGTGAAGGTCTCTGGAGGCCGCCTCCTCGAACGACCTGGTGGAGCGCCGGGACATCTCACTGATCCGGGAAGCCTTTGGTGCCCATACCACAATGTCGAGCTCAGGCTCGAGAAAGGTGAAAAAGCGGGTATCATCCCTCATCCAGGTATAGAGATTCATCGCCGCTTCCCTGCATTTGCCCAGGCCTTTTGCAAAGTCACCGCCCCTTTTCATGGGAAAGAGCTTCTGGGTGGCCCACAGCGCAACCGCAGCCGCACCGGGCCTGGAGCATTCGAGGCTGATCTCCCCGAGATGAAGCTCCGATGTACTGAAATAGGTGTAGGGGGAGTCGTGCTTGTAGAGCCTACCCACTCCGGGGTCCCTGAAGAGCACACAGCCGCATCCGTAGGGCTGAAGGCCGTGCTTGTGCGGGTCGATGACGACGGAGTCGGCGTCACGCAGGCAGTCCAGCGACAGGGAAGTCTCCTGCCGCAGATTGCTGGCAAGCATATAATAACCGCCATAGGCCGCATCCACATGCAGCCTGAAACCGTACCGCTCTCGTAATCCCAGGATCTCCCGCAGGGGGTCAACAGCACCGGTCCCCGTTGTACCAGCCGTTGCCACCACCACTCCTATACCTCCCCCCTTGAGCATCCTCTCGAGTGCGTCTGTGTCCATCCGCGACTGTGTGTCGCAGGGGACCGTCTGAAAGGGCAGGCCGAGCACATCTGTAATACGTCCATGCGTGTAGTGTGCCTGCTCCGAGGCGACAATGGTGAGATCGGGCTTCAGGCGGCCGGCAACCCACAGTGCCTCAAGATTGGCCATGGTGCCGCCCGACGTCAAATGTCCAAGATGGACGTCCCATCCGAGCAGGCCTGCGATCGCAGCCACCGCCTCTTTCTCCATGGCAGAGCTTGCCCTGCCGCCATCCAGTGCGTGATTGTTGGGGTTGATCCAGAGCGAAAGCATATAGGCGAGCCGTGCAACCGGATGGGGCGGTTTGAGCATCTGGCCTGCATAGAGGGGGTTGAAATAGGGGAAATTGTCCTGCATCCGTTCAGCCACCTCGAGCAGGACCTCACGCATGGCATCCCGGTCATACGCGCTGTCCGTGTCGGGCAGGTTTGAAAATCCCTTATCGAGCAGATCAAGCATCTCCTTCAGGATTGAAAGACTGTCCCTCTCCAGCTTCACGGGTTCCTCCCTCATCGATAGATCAACTGCATGATGCTCACATCGTGCAACCGGCCAAACTTAAACCCGACCTCACGCATAACCCCCACATGCTCAAACCCGAACTTCTCGAAGATGTGTATGCTCGCCGCATTACCGCTCTCGATACGTGCAAGAACTGTGTGCAGTCCGGCCTCCTTTCCGGCCTGCAGCACCCTCCCCGTGAGCTCTTTCCCGACACCCCTTCCCCTAAAACCATCCTGTACATACACGGATATTTCCGCTGTATCCGCATATGCACAGCGGTCCGACCAGGAACTCAACGAAGCCCAGCCAACCACTTCCTCTTCCAGCAGAGCTACCAGGATCGGGTACCTTGCACCATGACCGTCGAACCACTCCCGCTGTTCCTCTAAGGTCTTCTGTTCCATGTCGAAGGTTGCCACTGTGTGCGCAATGGCATCATTGTATATCACGGTGATGGCAGGCACATCCACCGCCCTTGCCGTTCTGATCTTCACTCAGGTTATCTCCGAAGGCTATCGCTAATAAAGAAGGCCGGTATACTTTGCAGATAAACGTGAGTAGCTCGGGGAAGGCCATTCAGGCAATCGTTATTTCAGTCCTTCCAATTTTAAGCACATCTCTCCTGCGAAGCTTCACATATTTTCCCCTGGGGATCTGCTTGTTGTTCACATAGGTTCCGTTGGTACTGTCGAGATCTTTGATGTAGTAGGCGTTCTTTACCTTCTGGACCAGGGCATGGTTTCTCGAAGCGAGATTGTCATCAACACGGATGTTGTTCTTTTTACTCCTGCCGATGGTTATCTGTGCTGTAATCGAAATTGCCTTCCCTTGATAGAGAAGCTGCAGGGTTTCGCGCTTCTTCATGCTCTCAAGCCGCTTCCCCACATTACTGCCGGTAATAATGGTATCGTCCATGCTCACCTCTATACCCTATTATAGCAGGATGCATAAAAAATACCACACCGAAGACCCACAGATGTGTTAGGACCAATGAAAATGATACATTGTAAGAGATATTATAGCCTGTGTGCAGCCTCCCATCCAATGAGAAGCTTCTTTCTCGTCTCTCCCCAGCGATAATTGCCGATCACGCCAGTCTGGCGAATAACACGGTGACAGGGAATGAGGAGCGCAACTGGGTTGCTCCCCACTGCACTTCCCACTGCACGGGCAGCGGAGGGCCTGCCTATTTTCCCCGCGATATCGCCATAGGAGGTGGTGTATCCGAAGGGCACGGTGAGAAGCGCTTCCCAGACCTTGATCTGAAAGTTGGTGCCCCTGAGATGAAGCTGCAGAGGGTTTCCCTGCTCTCCCTGAAAAGGCCCGAACACTTCCTCGGCGAGAGGTTGCACTGCTCCACGATTCTCCACACACTCGGCACCATCCCAGTACCGAAGCATGTCCGCACAGGCCCTGGACCTGTTTTCATCCAAAAGGAAGCTCAGCCAGCAAATACCGCGGTCCGTTCTGGCAAGTAGACACACACCGAAGGGAGAGGAGCAGAATCCGTACTCAATACGCAGGCCTCGACCACGCCGCTTGTATTCTCCCGGTGACAGGGCTTCGAAATTGACGAACAAATCGTGAAGCCTTCCCGGGGAGCTCAAACCGACCTCATAGGTGACGTCCAGTACGCTTTTCGACTCGACGAGGAGCCTCTTTGCGTGGTTGATGGTGAGATACTGGAGGAATTTTTTCGGGCTTATACCTGCCCCCCGGGTAAATACACGCTGAAAATGATACTTGCTCAAATGTACGTGGTCAGCAATCT
>JAGLSF010000429.1 GCA_023136305.1 Spirochaetota bacterium | reverse complement strand
CCGATTCGAAACAGAGGCCTTTCATGGAAACATCGGGGAGCGCATTCTCGGCTCTGTTGAAGATCTCTCTGGCGATCTCATTCTCATCGTAGAGCTCCTTTCCCATGCCGGGTTTCTGTGAACCCTGGCCCGAAAAGAGGTATGCAATTTCCTTCATTTTCATCCCACTCTATAAAGATTTCGCTTATTACAGTCCGACACGCTAGAACCGAATGATGGCCGAACCCCAGGTGAGACCGCCGCCAAAGGCAGTTAAACCGATTATGTCTCCCCGTTTGATAATCCCCTCAGTGTGCGCCTCATCGAGCGCAATGGCGATACTTGCCGCGGAGGTGTTGCCGTATTTGTGAATATTCACATACACCTTCTCCTTCGGCAGCTTCAGATATTTACCCAGCGACTCAATGATGCGCAGATTCGCCTGATGCGGGATCACCAGTGAAATGTCGTCAATGGTTATTCCGGCTTTTTTCATCGATTTCGTAAAGGTCTCTTTCATCCGGTTGACGGCAATCTTGAAAATGGCATTTCCGCTCTTCATCTGTATGCAGTGAAGATGGTTCCGTACGGTTTCCTCTGTTGCCGGCATGCGAGCACCGCCGGCTGGGACCGACAGCTGATCGCCAAAGGAACCGTCCACCCCGAGATCATAGGCAAGCAGTTTGCTCTCCCCGCTCGAAGGAGTAATGACACTGGCCCCAGCCCCATCGGCGAAGAGGACACAGGTGGAACGGTCTTCCCAGTTCATGAAGGCACTCAGCTTCTCCGAACCGATTATGAGTGCATTTTTGTAGCTGTTTGTTATGAGGAAATTGTTCGCGATTACCAGGGCATATATGTATCCCGAACACGCCGCGTTGAGATCGATGGCAGCAGCGTTAGTCGCGCCGAGCTTGTTCTGTACCACGCACCCCGTGCTGGGGAAGAACATATCCGGAGAAACGGTTGCCACGAGAATGAGGTCAAGGTCCCTGGGATGCAGTTCCGCCCTCTCGAGTGCGATTTTCGCCGCTTCATAGGCCAGGTCGGAGGTCGTCTGGTTCTCAGCTGCGATCCTCCTCGTCTTAATGCCAGTTCGCGTGGTTATCCACTCATCAGATGTTTCAACGATCTTTTCAAGATCGAAATTGGTCATGACCTTTTCAGGAACATAGGCTCCCGTGCTCTTGATCATTACGTTGGTCGTACCCATGCTTCCCCTTTCCCGAAGATCATCCACCTTCCTACGCATGCTATTCCTCTTCAATATTTCGCCGAAGGCTACCAACGGGAGTCCCTATTGGTGCGAATAACTTTAATAAAGTACAGCGCGGCGAGGGCTCATAAAAACTTTGCGTTGGTTGCGGCCAGAAGACGCTCTGTGGAATCGT
>JAGLSF010000428.1 GCA_023136305.1 Spirochaetota bacterium | reverse complement strand
ATCCTAGCATAACATTTATTTGCATCTCTCCTGGACATCCCTCGTCTCAGCTTCAACGACTGGCAACATCAACGGCGATCTACAGTTCCTGCTCGGTGCGTGCGATGATCGAGTCCTGTACGTCCCGGTGTATCTCGTTGAAGAAGGCACTGTACCCGGCGACCCTGATCACGAGCCCGCGATGCTTCTCCGGGTTTTCCTGCGCATCCCTCAATGTATCGGCTGACACGATGTTGAACTGAATGTGCCCCCCGCCCATCTTGATGTAGGTGCGTATCAGTTCGATGAACTTTCGCATGCCCTCTTGGGTCGATATGACAGCCGGATTGACTTTCTGGTTGAAGATCACACCGTTGGGACACCGGTAGTGATCGATGGTGCACACCGACTTGAACACTGCGGTCGGGCCGTTCACGTCCATTCCCGTAGTGGGCGATATACCGTCTGCGAGCCGCTCCTTTGCCTTTCTGCCGTCCGGAGTTGCACCCGTAGTCATGCCGAATGCCACGTAAGACGCAACGGGAAGCAGTGATCCCACGAAGGGGCCTCCCCGGTAGGTCTCAAACTTCCTCAGGGTATCGAAGAAGATGTCCGTCGCGAGCTTCACGAGGAGGTCCACCTCCTGTATATCGTTGCCGTACTTGGGTACCTTGTTGACCAGGACCTGCCGCATGTCCTCTTTTCCCTCGAAATCACTGTCCAGCATATCGAGAAGCTCGTCCATGCTGATCGTCTTGTCCTCGAACACCATCTTCTTGACTGCCATGAGTGAATCGCCGGCGTTTGCAATGCCCACCCCGAGCGGTCCTGTCCAGTTGTAGCGTGCACCGCCCTCGGTCACGTCCTTCCCCTTCTCTATGCAGTCGCCTACCAGCATTGAGGTGAAGGGAGTGGGCATGAGCTCTGCATGTGTCCTGTCGATGAGATTGTCCCAGGTGGCAAGCGTCTTGATTGCGTAGAACATCTGTTTCTTATATGCCTCGATGACGTCCTCGAAGCTCTTGAAAGTGCGCGCAACACCGGTTTTGGGCCCTACCTGCTTGTCCGTAATCCTGCACACCCCGTTATTCAGGGCAAGCTCAACGATCTTCGTGAGATTGGTGTAGCCCCCGTTACACCTGCCCCAGGCATTGACAGGCGCGGATTCGACACACCCCACGGGTACATACTCACGTGCATCTTCGATGGCCACACCGATGTTGGTCAGCGCCGTGACGAACACCTCGTCATTGGTGATCTGCGGCATACCATTTCCGAGTTTTATGGCCTCTGCCACCTTCATCAGATACTGCTGTGGACTGTTGTGATGAACCCGTGCGGAAAAGTTGGGCTGCATGAGCAGCATGTGCGAGTGGGCCTCCAGGCAGCGGAAGCTCAGATCATTGGTAGCATCGAGCCCGTTGGGCGCAATCCCCGATATACAGAGGTT
>JAGLSF010000427.1 GCA_023136305.1 Spirochaetota bacterium | reverse complement strand
AACATGACAGGGTTGTCATCCTCAATGGCTGTGGTCAACAATCCCTTTACATCGTAGGGTGTGGATGGCATCACCACCTTCAGCCCGGGAACATGGGCAAAGAATGCTTCGAGGCTCTGCGAGTGCTGCGACGCCTCCCCGGTCCCGGCACCGCCCTGTGTACGGATCACAAGCGGAACCTTGACCTTGCCGCCGGTCATATAGTGCAGCTTTGCCGCCTGATTCACGATCTGGTCCATGGCGCAGTTGGTAAAATCAATGTACATGATCTCAACTACTGGCCGCATGCCGAGAATCGCTGAACCGATACCGGCCCCGATAATTGCGGCTTCCGAAATGGGAGAATTGCGGATTCGTTTGCACCCAAACTCGTCCAGGAACCCGAAGGTAACACCAAACACGTTGCCCTGCACGCCGATATCTTCACCCACCATGAATACACGTTCATCTTTTACCAATGCATCATGCAGCGCTTCCCAGATGGCCTTTGTGTAATTTATCGTTCTCATGTATGTCATCTCCTATCATATGTAAATGTCTTCCAGGGCTTCTTCAGGATCGGGTTCAGGACTTTCGATAGCATACTTCTCCGTCTCCTCGATCTCCCTGTTAATCTCTTCCTCGAGCCCGTCGATCTTCTCCTCTGACAGGATCCCTTCATCGATGAGGTGTTTCCTCATGCGCTTTATAGGGCATTTCTTCTTCCATTCCTCCACCTCGGCATCATCGCGATATCGGCATGGATCAGCCTGCCAGTGACCAAGCCAGCGATAGGTTTTAGCCTCGATGAGAACCGGACCCTTTCCCGACACTGCCATATCCCGTGCCTTCTTTGTTTCATCATAGATTTCAAATATATCGTTCCCATCAACGGTCACACCGTGTATACCGTATGCTTTGCTCCTCTCACTGATATTCTCGATATTCAGCGTGTCCCTGGTACAGCCGCTGATACCGTAAAAATTATTCTCACAGAAGAAGATGATAGGAAGGCTCCATATGGAAGCCATGTTCATGGCTTCGTGGAATGCACCCGTGTTGGACGCGCCGTCTCCAAAGAAACAGAGTATGATGTTCTTTTTGTTCTGATTGTCCATTGCAATACCGGCACCAACGGCAATCGGAATGCCGGCTCCCACGATACCATTTGCACCCATGATTCCCAGATCGAGATCTGCGATGTGCATTGAACCACCCTTACCCTTGCAGTATCCGGTTGAGCGGCCAGCTATCTCAGCTAGCATCCTCTTCACATCACCGCCCATGGCAATGCAGTGGCCATGACCCCGATGGGTGGATGTGATGTAGTCGCCCTTTTCGAGCGCCATGCACGAACCAACTGCAGATGCCTCTTCGCCCACATACAGGTGAAGGGAACCCCGGTTGAGCTTTTCCGTGCAAAACTGCATTGTCTTCAGCTCGAAGCTGCGCACACGAA
>JAGLSF010000426.1 GCA_023136305.1 Spirochaetota bacterium | reverse complement strand
AGGCTACGGCTATACCACTGATGCCTATAACATCGTCGCACCCGACCCGCTCGGGAGATCGTCGATCGAGGCAGTACGCAGGTCCCTTTCAATGGCGAAGACCTCACCTGAAGAAGTGGAGTACATAAACGCCCACGGTACATCGACGGTGCTCAATGACCCGAACGAATCCTACATCATCAAGCAGTTTTTTGGAGATTACGCATACAAAATCCCCATAAGCTCCTCCAAGTCCCTGTTCGGCCACAGCCTGGGTGCTGCAGCGGGAATCGAGTCCCTCATCACAGTGCTCACCGTTATGCATGATACCATAACACCCACCATAAACCTCGATGACCCGGATGTGGATTACAGGGACCCCAATTTTCCCGACCTGGACAAAAGGTGCGACCTGGACTATGTGCCGAAAAAGATGAGAGAACAGCAGGTCAATATTGCCCTCAATGAATCCTTCGGATTCGGCGGACAGAACGGCGTGCTCGTGTTCAGGAAATTCGATCAGTAATAGGGCGAACTTCGTTCGCCAACACTATGCTCATTTAAACCACATGCATGATTCTTTTTATTGATGGGTTGGAAAATCGAATTTGCCCCTAATATCCAACCATCGAGTATGGCATTTTCCTGCATGGGGAAAGTGGCTGAGCACCCTTCAATGAGGCCTTTAAGTATCTGCAACTGGTGCGCTCCCGCATGAGGGCCGCTACACCTTCATAGCATCCTCGCAGACAGCGCGTACAAGATCGATAGTGGCCTGCACGTCATCGAGCGCACACATCTCACCGGACGAGTGAATATAACGTGTGGGAATCGATATCCCTCCGGCGAGAGCGCCACCCCTGCTCAGCTGCATGGCCTGGGCGTCCGTTCCCCCCTGTCTGACGACATCATGCTGATGGGGTATGCCCCTCTTCTCGGCAAGGCCGACCAGGTGTCGGGCGAGCTTTCTCGGCACGATAACACTCTGATCCATGAACTTCACCGCCGTCCCCTTCCCGAGCGCAGAGGAGCCGATTCGGTCTCCCTCGGGAAGGTCCGATGAGAAGGTGACATCCACGGCAATGCCGATATGGGGTTTCAGGCGGTACGCAGTGGTTGTCGCTCCCCTGAGACCCACCTCCTCCTGGGCAGAGAAGACGAAATAGAGCTCGTTGGGGTTGTCCTTCAGGTTCTCAATCACCTCGAGCAGCACAAGACAGCCTATACGGTCGTCCATCCAGCCGCCTGTAATGATACGGTCGGTGACCGCGTAGGGCGCATATATTGTGCACATATCACCGACCATCACCTGCGAGGAAGCCTCCTTCATGTTCCGCGCTCCTATATCGATGAACATCCGGTCCTTTCGGGGGCTCTTCCCCTTCTCCAGTTTCTCCACACCGATGACACCGATCTGGCCGTTCTCGAATACAACCCGTCTTCCGAGAAGATAGGCCTCGACCTGTCCGCCGACTTCAGAGAACCTCAGGAA
>JAGLSF010000425.1 GCA_023136305.1 Spirochaetota bacterium | reverse complement strand
ACCATGGGCTCTCTCCTGCATCACGAGAGTGGTATGATCGGGCACTCCAACTCTTCCCCAACGGAGTAACCCATGACAGCCGCTTTCTGCTGCCATATCCCATTTACATTGAGAGGGCTGAGGGTGCAAAGAAGTGGGACCTTGAGGGCAGGGAGTATGTCGACTACTGGTCCGGCCATGGTGCACTGCTGCTCGGACACAACCCCGGGGAGGTTGTGGAGGCGGTGCGTTCGCAGATTGCCAGGGGGACTCATCTTGGTGCCTGTCACCCGCTTGAAGTTCAATGGGCGGAGATTGTGACTGCACTTGTGCCTTCAGCGGAAAGGATACGGTTTACCGCGTCCGGGACTGAGGCAACATTGATGGCCATTCGCCTCGCGCGTACCTTCACGGGCAAGAAAAAACTGCTCAAGTTCGCGGGGCACTTCCACGGCTGGCATGATCAGGTCATCCCGGGCGTCCAGCCTCCCTTCGAAACTCCCACCCCGGGTATTCTACCACATGTGCTCGATGCGACGATCATCTGTCCGCCCAATGATCTAGCGGCCCTCGAAGAGACACTCGAGGGCGATAATGACATCGGCTGCATCATCATCGAGCCAACGGGCGCATCCTTTGGTACAATCCCAACCGATCAGCGGTTCCTCCGACCTCTGCGGGAGGCGGCCGATCGATACGGTATCGTGCTCATCTTCGATGAGGTGATTTCCGGGTTTCGCGTTGCCCCCGGTGGGGCTCAGGTCCATTATAGGGTGAAGCCCGATCTCACTGCATTGGCAAAAATCCTTGCCGGTGGGTATCCGGGGGGTGCTCTGGTCGGACGGCGGGAAATTCTGGAGCTTCTTGAGATCCGCAATGATCCCGGGTGGATGCAGGAGAGGAAGATGCCGCACCCTGGAACCTTCAACGCCAACCCTGTATCTGCTGTGGCAGGTATTGCAACCCTGCAGATGGTGCGCACCGGTCGGCCATCGCGTACTGCCAATGAGATGGCTGCACGGCTCAGAGAGGGTATGAATACCGTCATTGACGCATTGGGCCTCAACTGGTGTGTATACGGGAGTTTTTCCGAATTTCGATACCTCATCGACCATGATCTCGGTGATATTCGGGCAGCGGAGATCGACCCCCATGAAGTTGCCTACACGAAACTGAAGCGGGCTGTAAATCCTGTCCTTGTCCAAAACCTTCGTTGCGGTATGCTTCTTCATGGTGTGGACACGCCTCCACATGGAGGACTCACCATGGCTGCCCACAGCCATCAAGATATCGATCAGACCGTGCAGGCCTTTGAAAAAACCCTGACAGCAATGAGGCGAGACGGTCTTATCTGATATCTTCCCTTTTTTTCGCTACGGATAATACCCTCATGTTTTTCGGTGACGCCCAGAAGTGCGTTCAGAACCTGATCACTGCATACAGGGAAGCATAATTACTGTTCAGCGCTAGCGTAGCGATATCTTTTATATCTTTC
>JAGLSF010000424.1 GCA_023136305.1 Spirochaetota bacterium | reverse complement strand
TATAATTTCGAGGCCCTCAATATCCCGAAGGACCATCCCGCCCGGGACATTCAGGACACCATATGGACTGTGGACGGGAACCCGCTGCGGACGCATACCTCCTGTGTGCAGATACGAACCATGGAGAAGTTCAAGCCGCCTATCCGTGCAATCTCCATAGGAAGGGTCTTTCGGTACGAAGAAACCGATGCGTCCCATGAGCACACCTTCTATCAGGTCGAGGGGCTCATGGTCGACCGGAACATATCGGTGGCAAACCTCATCGCGGTCATGCGCACCATGCTCAAGGCTGTCTTCCACCGTGAAGTCAAGACTCGGCTTCGACCCGGCTACTTCCCCTTTGTGGAGCCCGGTTTCGAGCTTGATATGAACTGCCTGCTCTGCGGGGGCAAGGGATGCCAGGTCTGCAAATATACGGGCTGGAATGAGATGCTCGGCTGTGGTATGGTGCATCCCAATGTGCTTAAAAGGGGCAAGGTGGATCCCGATGAATACTCAGGTTTTGCATTCGGTATGGGGCTCGACCGACTCGTGATGATGCGCTATCAGATCAATGATATCCGCCTCTTTCACAGTGCCGACCTGCGGTTCCTGGAACAATTCTAACAAACCTAATAGAGCCTGGTCACAGAAAAAAGTAAAGATTAATAATGTGTCAGGGTATGCTGAGAAGCGTGGCAAGGAGAAGTCGGACCAGCGGTCCGATCTAGTTTCATCTATCTCTCAGACCATCCCCGGTAAGCGCGAAACATCAGGAGACAGTCTAGCAGCGTGACCGCAACCATGGCCTCGACCACAGGCACGATTCGCGGCACGATGCACGGGTCATGCCTTCCCTGCACCTCAATGCTGCACTCCCCGCCATCCATGTCGACCGTCTTTTGAGTGATGGCGATCGAGGCGGGTGGGCGAACCGCGACCCGGAGCAGCATCTCCTCACCTGAAGAGATGCCTCCAAGAATACCGCCCGCATTATTGGTACGCGTTCTAACCTTCCCCTTCTCTACGTAATAACCGTCGTTGAACTGCGACCCCCGCATACGGGCCGATTCGAACCCCTTGCCGATCTCGAATCCCTTCACGGCGCCAATTGACATGACTGCATGCGCGAGGAGGGCGTCAATCCTGTCGAACACCGGATCTCCAAGTCCTGCGGGAACACCCTGCACCATGATCCCTACAATACCGCCGACCGAATCCTTCTCCGTCTGTGCCTGTTTTATGCGGGCGATCATCTCCTTCGCCGCCTCCGCATCGGGAGTGCGAACAATGTTGTGCTCGATCTCAGCCATGTCCAGCTTCTCGGCCTGTATGCCGTCAATCTCGAGCGTATAGCCTGTGACCCTTATGGACTCACCCGCCAGCACCTTTTTCGCCACCGCACCGGCGGCCACACGGGCCGCTGTTTCCCGCCCCGAGGCCCTGCCTGAACCGCGCCAGTCTCGTATTCCATACTTCTTCTGATAGGTGTAGTCGGCATGGCCGGGCCTGAA
>JAGLSF010000423.1 GCA_023136305.1 Spirochaetota bacterium | reverse complement strand
CGGCGCTTGGAAAACTTGCCGATGCAACGCTTGTGGTTGATAAGGTAGACGAAAGTGTAGATTACCGGGTGCTCGCAAAGATCGGTGATCTGAAGAATCAAAACTTCCTCGGTGCCATATTTGGGTTCAACATCTTCATACTCTTCTACACTCTCATCATCATGCTTGCAGAACGGCTGGGGGAGTCAGCCGATTCAATCAATGCGCGCCATGCCAACCTGCAGTGAAAGGTCATGACAGCTGACCGTATTTCTCTGCCAGCGAGACATTTTCGCGTACCTGATCACTGTGCCGGGGATACATGCCGACAATCAGGGCATCGGTGGGTTTGATGTTCTCATAGGCAAAGCGAAAGGCGGTTTCCCGTGTTGCATGTGATTCGCAGTGCTTTCCGGCCGCCAGTATCTTGAACCCGATACAGGGCTTATCGACGCTGCGTATGGTTTCGCACATGCGCAGGCGGTCCTCTTCATCAAAACAGTCTTTGATATACTTACCTGTGATGATGAAACTTTCCCTTCGCCCCTTCACGTTTTTGTACACATTGTAAAAGCAGGTCATATAGAAATCCACGTCCCAGTCATTCTCCTCGATATACTCGATTACCTCGGGGGTGTGGCTCCCTACACCAACGGCCACACCGCATTCACGGGCTGTTTTCATCACCTCCCTGAGCTCGTTGATCCTGCCCTCCCGCCAGTAGTTGTCCGTCTCAGTACCGTGATGGTACACGGCACAGGCCCCTGCGTTTGCGGCATGCCTGATGTTTGCACGAATGTCCTTCATCTCAGTTGCAGTCTGGCAGATAAACTGCATTGTGCCGCCTTCAGCCCAGTACTCCTTCAGAATATGAAATATCCACCGGTCAGCTCTTCCCTGGAATGCATTGATCCCTGCGTCTTCACACTGTCGGAGGAGTTTTTTTACATTCTCCATGGTGAAGTACTCTATCATTTCTCTGGTAAGCTCGGGTGCATCGTGATTGTATCCGGTAATAGGATTGCTACCCAGTATGAGCCTGCTGAATGAAAGGTCACGCACTTTGATCTTTGGGAGTTCCATGTGTATCAATGCTCCTGCCGGTTTTCTACACATCATATTAGAAGGTGATCATAACCATCAAATGATAAATTGTCAATGTGCTTGTTATGCTTGGGCAAGATCGAGCATCGTGGGTGTGATGAGCATACCCTTTTTGAACATCTGGGGTCCCGTTGCTCTGAAACCTCATGCTCTTCCCCATCCATCATCTCACGATACTCTACTTCACTCATTCACGCTCACTCTCCTCAAACGTTCCTGCGACATGCATGGTGAGCTCATCCTGTGAAGCTTGCCTGGCAACCTGGATATTACAGTACATCTATACCCAGGAGAGCGCACAGGTTCCGGAATGCCGCCCTGTGATCACCGTAGGCGATGATATAATGCTGCGACATGACCTTCTGGGCGAACTCCTCCACCGGTGTGTCGAGGATCACCTCGAGGCTCGGAAG
>JAGLSF010000422.1 GCA_023136305.1 Spirochaetota bacterium | reverse complement strand
TCAATCCGTCGCGCACATCGGGCAGAGCCCGGCTCACAATGACGCTCATTGCATAGGTGAGATAGGAACTCTTCATCTCATCTTCGATGAATGTCTCAATAATGCGCTCCTTGGTATCCAAGGCAGCTACCTCTCATTCACGAAATGACTGCAGATCTGTTGTTATCAGGGATACTCGAAGCCTTCGATTGTGAAAAGGCCCCACTACACATCGATATTTTTCACGAACTGGGCATTCTGTTCGATGAACTGTCTCCTGGGAATCACAGCGTCACCCATGAGCGTGGAGAAAATCTCCTCCGCCTCGACTGCATCGTCGGAGGTAATTTGTACCAACGTTCTCTTCTCGGGATTCATGGTGGTTTCCCAGAGCTGCGCAGGATTCATCTCACCGAGACCCTTGTAGCGCTGCACCGAAGCCCCCTGCGATCCGATCTTCTCGATAACTTTGCTCTTCTCCTCATCGGAGTAGGCGTAGTGTACCGCGTTCTTCTTGGCTATCTTGTACAGGGGCGAGAGGGCAATGTAGACGTGGCCCTGCTCCACGAGCTCCTTCATATATCTAAAAAAGAAGGTCAAAAGCAATGTCCGAATATGGGACCCGTCAACATCCGCGTCGGCCATGATAATCACTTTTCCATAGCGAAGCTTGGTGACGTCAAAATCATCACCTATACCGCACCCAAGTGTGGTTATGATTGGCTGAAGTTTTTCGTTGGAGAGCACCTTGTCCAGCCGTGTCTTCTCCACGTTCAGCATCTTTCCCCAGAGGGGGAGTATGGCCTGATAGGAACGGTCCCGTCCCTGTTTCGCGCTTCCCCCTGCACTGTCACCCTCTACGATGTAGAGCTCACATTTTTCCGGATCCTTGAGGGAGCAGTCGGCGAGCTTGCCGGGAAGCGAGTCATTATCCAGGGCATTCTTGCGCCTCGTGAGTTCACGTGCCTTGCGGGCCGCATCGCGGGCCTTTGCGGACTGCATGCACTTTTCGATAATCGCCTTCGCCACACCGGGGTTACGCTCGAAATGGTCATACATATGCTCGTACACCATGGACTCCACAATGCCCTTGACCTCACTGTTTCCGAGTTTCGACTTGGTCTGCCCCTCGAACTGGGGGTTGCGCAGCTTGACATTGATCACCGCTGTGAGCCCCTCGCGGACATCGTCACCGACAAGGGACATCTTGTTCTTGATGCTCGGCATCCGCTTGATGAGGTCGTTGATGGTGCGAGTGAGGCCCGATTTAAACCCGATGAGATGGGTTCCGCCCTCGACGGTGTTTATGTTGTTGACAAAGGCAAAGATGTTTTCCGTGTATCCCTCGTTGTATTCGATGGCTGTCTCCACCTCAATCTCGTCCCGCTTCTCCTCAAAGTAGATGGGTTTCTTGTGAAGCGCCGTCTTTGACCTGTTTATATACTCAACAAATGATATGATGCCGCACTCGAACTGAAAAATATATTCCTTGGGTTCCTTGCGGTTTCGCATGTCCC
>JAGLSF010000421.1 GCA_023136305.1 Spirochaetota bacterium | reverse complement strand
CCTCTTTTGTCAATCCCAAATTTATGTACGTTCCGCACCAATCATGCTTCTCCGCTGTTCAAGGTATTTGCTGATAATCGCGGTGGAAACGATGATCACCCCAAATACGGTAAAGGTCCACCAGTAGTTGATTCTCAAAAAGATGAGCCCGTTCTCGATAATTGAGATAACCAGGGCGCCCCAGAATATACCCATCATACTCCCTATACCGCCGGTAAGTGCCGTCCCGCCAACCACGGAAGCGGCAATGGCTTTGAGCTCCCATCCGTCACCTGCACGGGCTGAAAAGGTGCTCGCCCTGTACATCTGCATGACAGCCACAAAGGCGACTGCAGTGCCCACAACCATGAAGCAGATGATTTTGATGCGGTCAGTATTGATTCCCATGGCCCGTGCAGCCATCTTGTTGTCGCCGGTGGTGAAGATCCAGTTGCCGAACTTGTGAAAGTGCATGACCAGGGCAATGATGAGCACGATCAGGAGAAACCATAGAAACTGCGCAGGGATGAGGTTGCCGATGGTACCGGTTATTGCCTTGTACATGATCGGGTTCTGCTCCAGGTCCATGCCTGCCTGCAGGCCTCCTGACCAGAGCAGCGTCACACCCCGCCACAACAGCATTGTTCCCAGTGTGGTGATGAAGGAGGGTATCTTTGCCTTCACGGTGATGATACCGTTGATAAAACCAACGATGCCGCCGATGCAGAGAACCAGTATGAACGTAAGCAGTATATGCACACCCGCATTGTACAGCACGTAGAAGTTCCAGCTTGAAAACACGAGTATCGAGCCAACCGAGAGATCGAACTCGCCGGCAATCATGAGCATGCCCACGACGATTGCAACGATATTGAACTCCGCGCCAATGGACATGAATAGCTGCATGTTCTCCCCGCTGATAAAGCGGTGCCCGGGTGAAAATACGGCAAACACGATGAACAGCAGTACGAAAATAATGAACACGTTCAGTGCACGCATCCGTACCAGGGCGCTTCCAAATTTATTTTTCCTCGAAGCTTTTTCTGCCATATAGCCCTTCCCTCTTCATACATTGTTCCTTCAGGGGATCACTTCTTCTCCTTCATGCCGCTCACGATAAGCTCAATGAGATGATCGATATTCGTATCTTCCTTCTTCACGTCAGTCAGGGCCTCGCCGTGTGATAGTATGAAAAACCGGTCGGCCACCTGGAAAACATGAAATATGTTGTGCGTGATAAAAATGACCGAGATGCCCTGGGCCTTGAGCTGCTGTGTGAAACCAAGTACCTGCTGCGACTCCTTGACGGAAAGCGCGATGATTGGCTCATCGAGTATGACCAGCTTTGCCTCAAAGTAGAGGACACGGGCAATTGCCACTCCCTGCCGCTGTCCGCCGGAGAGGGCCTCAACCACCGCTTCCGGATCCTTGATGCGGAGCCCGAGTTTGGTCATTGCGCCCATGCTCTCCTTATCCATCTTCTTCCGGTCCATAAAACCGAGACCCTTGGTGGCCTCCCTT
>JAGLSF010000420.1 GCA_023136305.1 Spirochaetota bacterium | reverse complement strand
ATATGGGGACCAATGTGGTCCTTTAGTTTACCATGATGAGGAGCCGATAATGCTATCGATACGGCATACAAGGGAGGAACTTCCATGAAGAACCTATTCATACTTATAACGCCCCTGCTGCTTGCAGCCCTTGTTATTCCTACGGCCGCTTTTGCACAGGATGAGACGGAGGAGATAACCATACGCACGCTGCCGATTGAGTACTATGCGGCGGACAGTAATGGCGTCAAGGTCCTGTACAGGGGCTTTGACAACATTCAGCGCTATCTCTACCTTCCCAAGAGTTTCGAGTGGAAGTACTACCGCTTTGTCATGGCGCCCAAGGGAGTCGACACAGGTGGTCTGCCCGTTCTCATCTTCCGAATGAAGGGTTCAGATGTCATTTTTGTTGATATTTACACCAAGTACCTGCGAGCCAACGCAAGCATTGCAGACTTCACTGATGAAGACCTCGAGCAGCTCAGGGCCGCCGAAGACAGGGGGAAGGTCGAGCTCGAATTCTAGATCCTCTACCCATACATCATGCTATCGGAGAGGGAGCACCCTCTCCGAACAGTACACTGATAGCGTAATCGGAAGGGTGCTAAAACCCCTTCAATCCACGGGAAGCGGTAATCCTTACCGTGCACAATACCATTATCTACCTTGTCTGGATTCTCATCGATCTCAGCCTCCTGCTTGCAGCCTTTACCCTGTGGGGCAGGACGGGCATCATCGCCGTTATCTCTGCTACCATCATTCTGATGAACATATTCGTGCTCAAGGGCATACGGCTCCTTGGGCTTGACGCTACAGGGGGTAATGTGCTCTACGCTTCGATCTTCCTGGGAACGGATATCATCACCGAATACTATGGTGCCCGTGAGGCACGGAAGGCAGTGTTTATCGGTTTCTTTCTGTCACTCCTCTTCCTCATTGCTTCGCGATTCATCATTCTGTTCACTCCCGCACCGTGGGACCGTTTCCACGAAACCATGGACACACTCTTTTCACCGGTGTGGAGAATCGTAATCGCTTCGATTACAGCCTATATACTGTCGCAGAACCTCGACGTTATCACCTTTACCTGGCTGAAGGGTAAATTTCCCAACCTCCTCTGGCTTCGAAACAACGCCTCCACGTGGAGCTCACAGATCGTGGACACAGCACTGTTCTGCACCATTGCCTTTGCCGGATTGTATCAGATGCGCATTGTGGCAGGGATAATGCTTTCCACCTACCTTCTCAAGATTGTTGTTGCAGCGCTCGACACTCCCTTTATCTACGTTACGAAGATACTCGTACGCCTGAGGCCCTCCATACTCGAGGAATAACAACGCTAATGTGCATTGAGTTGTACAGGCAAAAGGGATTATACGGGTTTTTGTCTTCTGGGGAGAAGAACCTGTGCAAAGATAAAAAAGATAAGAAAGATAAGAAAAAATAAGAAGGATATCGCTTCGCTAGCGTTTCACTAGCCTGGATTCCCACAGTGACGAGTTAACCTAACGAACAATGATTTTCTCGAC
>JAGLSF010000042.1 GCA_023136305.1 Spirochaetota bacterium | reverse complement strand
TCAAGTGCATGTATTGAGAATATACTAGGTGGCCAATATAGAATGAAATAGAAAAGCATTAGGGGGAAGTTTCATGCATGTTGAGGATTTCGATTTCCACGTCACCGCGGGTATAGGTCTGACAGGCAAGGCGTACATCAGCATCGGCCCCGACGGAATCCAGCCGTATGGCCTCCACAGCACTTTTCTTCGTCAAATACTCCACGCCTCTCACAATACGGACAGCACATTTCCCGCACTGCGCCCTTCCCCCGCACACAGACATGATGGGTACTGCATGCCGCTGAAGGGAGACGAGTATGGATGTTACCAGGTCTGATTCCACCCTGTGGCCGGTGTTCAGAATATGCATGGTTGCCATGGTATGCTGGTCACCCTCATCTCTTTTTGGCCTTCTTACCGATGCCGTATTTGAGGTAATAGGCGCATCTCTTTATATAGTACTGCAGCGTGTCGTCCTGCTTGCCACTCTTATAGAGCTCATTGAATATCATCAGGGCCTGGCGCGTATTGTGGTTGAGAAATTCCTGAACCCCCCGCTCAAACTGCTTTTTTGTCCGCTGCTTCAATTCGGCCAGGGGTTCGGGGTCACCCTCGAATACCTCGTAGACGACCACAGGGATATCCTTTCCCCTCACCTTGAACCTGTCGAGAAAACGGTGGCGAAACCGCTCAGGCTCCTTGACTCCCGTTATTACCTGCTCGCTCACGATGAGTGATACCCTGTATATCTTCGTTCCGCTTTCGAGGTGGGCCCCGATATTCACGGCATCGGAGATAACGGTCCCCTGCATGAACAGCTCATGACCGATGGTGCCCAGTATGACGGGCCCTGTGTGAATACCGATGCCGATTCTGATCGGCTCATACCCGTATACCCCACGATGGGCATTGTAGACGGGTATATGCTTTAGCATCTCCACTGCGGCTGAGAGCGCGGATTCCTCACCATAGGGGAACAGGGCCATGATCGCATCACCGATATACTTGTCGACAAAACCCCTGTTGTTCCAGATAAAGGGGTTCATCCGCTCGAGGTATGAGTTGAGGAATTTGAATGTTTGCTGGGGGGTCATTTTTTCTGAGAGCTGGGTAAAGGATCGTATGTCAGAAAAGAGTATGGTCATGTATCGCAGGGCATTGTCCCCGAGCTCAACATCCGTGACATTCTCCTTGTGCAGGCACTTAAGGAACTCGCGGGGTACGAACCGGGAGAATGAATCAAGCGCCGTTCTGAGCTGCTTGCTCTTACCGGCAAGCTCTTCCTTGAGCGCACTCTGCTCATTTCTCAGATAGTCGTTATAGGCCTTTTTCCTCAGCAGAGACCTGATTCTCGTCTCGAGCTCTTTGACCTGCACAGGCTTCGTCAGTATATCGTCCGCTCCCGCTTCATGCGCCTTTACCCTGTCGATGGCCTCACCCCTAGAGTGAAGCATGACGATTGGGATGGCTATGGTACTCTCGTTCTTCTTCAACTGTTCAGCCACATAGTATCCATCGATACCCGGCAGGGCCGTATTGAGAAGCATGAGATCGGGAGGGTCCTTTTGCACCTTTTCCAGGGCTTCCCGGCCGTTTTTAGAGGATTCGACCAGGAACCCAAGTGATGCAAGTGTGGACTGCAGGAACACCAGGTCGTTCTCTATCTCTTCAACGATGAGAATTTTCGCTGCATCACCCACGACAACTTCCTTTGCATCCTTTTCAACACATGTTATACCCTCAGATTGTAAAAGTATCAACCATTTCAGGTAAAGGATTGGAGAAATTCTTACCCGCTGAATACTGGTGCTGCCAGAAGCACTGTGTGCAATCAGGGAAGCGGTGTGCAGGCAGGTGAGGATGAAGTTGTGATCATGATCTGAAGAGTGCCCGTCGGATCCGCCAGAGGAAGAACTTGAGACGCTTGAACCATGACGCCTTCCGTTCCTTGTGGGGTTCAACGCGGTAACCTGCCTTCGTGTAATCGCGGTCGGCAAGTCCCATGATAATACTCCTTCGGAGATTTCTGGTCCGATCGTCCACTCATTAAGAGGGCGAACAATTGTTCGCCAGCACGATGCTCACTGAACCACATCTATCATTCATTTTGTTGATGGGTTGGAAACTCGACCTTCACCCTCATAATATGGCTTCTCCACAGGCCGGAGGGCAATCGAAATAATTGGGGCCTTTTCCACACACCCTTTTCGGCATTATTGTTATGGGGAGGGGTAAAAATCCTATGCAGTCAGAGAAAATTCAGTTCGACAATGGAAGGGGCCAGATGCTCGTCGGGCGTCTCGATCAGCCGGAGGGCGGCACAGATGTCATGGCCCTCTTCGCCCACTGTTTTACCTGCACGAAAAACCTGAAGGCGATTGCCCATATCAGCAGGGCACTGACCGATGAGGGGATCGCAGTTTTCAGGTTTGACTTCACCGGGCTGGGTGAGAGTGAAGGTGACTTTTCAGACACGAACTTCACCTCCAATTCAGAAGATCTGATTGCCGCATCGACATTCCTCGAGGAAACCTACAGTGCCCCGAGAATTCTGATCGGCCATTCCCTGGGTGGTGCGGCAGTACTGCAGGCGGCCCATTCCATACCGAGTGCCCGGGCTGTGGCAACCATTGCAGCTCCCAGTGAACCCAGCCATCTGAACAAACTCCTGAACCTTGAAGGTGGGGAGTTGGAGAAGGCGGGTGAAGTTGAGGTTCGCATCGGGGGAAGGCCATTTAAGATACGGCGTCAGTTTGTCAGCGATTTGAATCAGGCGAATATGAAGGAGAAGATACATGGTTTGGGTAAAGCACTCATAATCTTTCACTCGCCCCATGACCGGACCGTGGGTATTGACAATGCGGCATACATCTTTCAGGCTGCGCAGCACCCCAAGAGCTTCATATCGCTTGACAGGGCAGATCATCTGCTCATGGAAGAGGCAGATTCACGGTATGTGGGATCTATCATTGCAGCCTGGGCCCGGCGTTACATCTGACCTTTGACGAGACGTTTGAGTACAGAGCTGACCCCGCTCTGGGCCTTTACCATCCCACTCATTCACTACTCCACAACATCATGTTCGGCCAGGTACGCAATGACATGTCTTTTCAGCGCTCTGAAGGCCTTGCCTCGATGGCTTATTGCGTTCTTCCGTGCATCGGCAAGCTGCGCCATGGTCCTGCCGTACTGTTCAACATAAAAAAGCGGATCGTATCCGAACCCTCCGGTTCCGTGCAGCTCGCGGGTTATGGTACCGTGCACTGTCCCCTCAGCTGTCTGATACTGTTTCGGACCAACATAAAAAACAGCGACGCAGCGGAAAAATGCGTCTCTCTCCTTACCCTCGGCATCCCGAAGCCGGGACAGAAGCAGATCATTGTTTTCCCTAACGGTTGCATTGGGACCCGCATAGCGCGCTGACCTGACGCCCGGCTCTCCTTCCAAATAGGGAACGACGAGCCCAGAATCATCGGCAATAACAGGACGGCTGTATCGATGAAACACGGCCCGGGCTTTGATCAGCGCATTCTCCTCGAAGGTGTCTCCGCTCTCCTCAATCTCACCCTCAAAGCTGAGCTCGTGGAGGTCGAGCAGATCTACGTTTTTCAGGGATAAAATTTCCCTGATTTCAGTTACCTTTCCCCTGTTTCTGGAAGCGATGAGGAGCTCAACCAATATAGATATCTCCCTCTACCCTCATGCTTCGGTCGATCTTTTGGAGGAAATCCTCCCTGAAAGCGGCAAAACTGGGTGCTACCTCGAGGCCGTAGCGCGGCTCCCCCTTCCCATCGCGTGGAATGGAAATGCCGGCAGCCTCGAACCATCCTGTGAAAAACCTGAGCTGGTCCCGCAGCACCGTTTGAGGAGAATCTTCACCTGTTTCGTTTTTCAGGGGGGAGAACTCCTGGCCCCGATCGACCTCCATGATGATCGTATTGTGCACATGCTTGAGTGCATCGAAAATAAAGGTTTCAAACTTGTACCCGTTGGGCTTGGAAGGCTTTACCTTTCTGCCGCTCCTGTCCACATGGGGTATTGCCTTGTGCGCAACGTGCAGCGGAAGGTTGAGCTGGCCTGCTGTGATCTGGAGGGCAAAATCAACATTGGTGATATGTATGGCTATGCTTCCGGCCCTCAAATCCTGTACCTGCGATCCATCGGAGAGTTTTATGGCGGAAAGTTCCGAATATTCTACCACGGTGAGTGCTCCATCTTCGATCACAAAGACTCCGATTTTTTCCCCCATGTCCCGTTTCATGACGCACTTGGACGACATTTCACATCTCCGGGCCCCATGATACCCGAGAAATACCGGGTCCAGCACCTTCACAAGCACATTGTCTACCTGAAAGTAGAATATCTCCTGAACTCCCAGCTCCTTGAGCCACAAGAGCGCCCCTGAATCCGCCAGTGTACTGAAGGTTCCGCCGTGACCTGTTGGATTCAGAAACACCCTGTTCTTTTCCCTCAGGAGAAGCTTCCCCTCCCCATCCATGGCTGGAAACATACCCTGTTCGAGAAACCAAACATATGCAGTATCGAGCCCGAAAAACCCCTTCTCTTCGAAATACCCTTTGGTCTGCGCATGATTTATCTCGCTCACCATGACGAGCCAGGGAATCCTCACATCGTATTTTTCCTGCAGAAAGGCGATCTTCTCGGCATGTACCTGAAACAGGCTCTTGTGACGAACCGGACTCACCGGATAGGTACCCTTCGGTGTATCGAGACCGAGTCTCGAGCTCTGTCCACCCGCAGCAGTAAAGACTGCAGTCTTACTCTCACCGATGAGTGCTTCACCTAAGCTTTCGGCTTCGGTCTCAGCCTTGATCTGCTCAGGGGTGGTGGGTATGCTGATGATATCCGGTTTCTCTATGATGCGGCTTGAAAGGGACTCTTCGTGGAGAAGGGGCCTGACCTTCTGCACCCAGTCAAGATCGACTTTTTCGATGTCCTCCATGAGCACATCTCTCTCCGAGTCGCTCAACTCTTCCCAGAAACGGAGCAGATGCTCCTGGTTGCTCCTGTGAAGTGCATCGAAGCTTTTCTCTTCATTCCCGTTTCTTGCCCTGATCATGGCCTCCCTCCGAATGGTCTGCAGCAGGATGCTCCATGGATTCATCTCCCGACTCGCGGAGCACGAGCCCCCTGAATTGATCACCCCTATCGAACTCATTCCTGAACATGCCGAAACTGGCAAATCCGGGGGACAGGAGTATGGTTGCTGGCGGTGTGGTGCTTTTCCGGGCATATGCCAGTGCGTCTGCCAATGTACCGAAGAGCCGATGGGGAATGTTGAGGCCCACAGCCAGAAGCCGTTCAGTTCCGGTTCCCTCGAGAAGGACCAGCTGCCCCACCCTCCTGTTTATGGTATCTGCCAGGCCCTGCAGCTCAAGCCCCTTATCAGCACCCCCCGCTATCAAGGTAAGCGGACCATCAATGCTCAAAATCGCCTGTACCGCCGCATCGGGTGTGGTGGCCGCTGAATCATTGATGAATCGGAGGCTGCCACCAGTCGGCACAATTTCGAGACGATGCGGCAGACCAGGGAACCTGCGTATTCCCTCCTCGATGCGTTTCGACTCCACGCCCATTGCTTCAGCAGCAGCGACCGCAGCAAGTGTGTTGTAGAGATTGTGCCTGCCGGGAATGCGTATGCGTTCTGAATCCATCACCTCTATGTACTGATCACCCTTCCGGTAATAGATCATTCCCCGGTCCAGATAGCTCCCGTCACCTGTAAAATCACAATCCAGTCCGAAGCTCACGCGGTTCACGCCCCTGTTCCCCTCTGTCATAGAGTACACCTGATTGTCACGGTTCAGGACAAGCAACTCCCCGGGTTGCTGGAACCTGTGAATAACAGACTTGTCTTCGAAATACTCTTCCCTGCTGTGGTAGTAGTTTAAATGATCATCGAGCAAGTTGGTCATAACCGCCACGGGCGGACTGTATTTCCTGTGCCTCAAACCCCCGAGCTGAAAGCTCGACAGTTCAAGTACGATACGTGTATCTTCCCGTACCTCGCCAAGAATATCAAATACAGAAACGGTTATGTTTCCCGCCAGAAGCGCATGTCCCTGCAGGTTGAGAATAGCGTGGAGAAGTGATGCGGTGGTGGATTTCCCCTTGGTTCCCGTCACTCCAACGATGGCGTCTGTTTTACCGCTCACGAGGTCGAGAAATATGGAGATATCGGTCTCTACCTGTACGCCTTTTGCACGCGCATGAGCAACGTAGGGGGAATCGGGGGGAACACCGGGATTTTGTATGATCAGGTCAGCTGTTTCGAAATCCCGGTACTCGTGGCGCCCCAGGACGAACCGTATACGGTCCCTGTCTTTCACGAGTTGGATACCCTGCTCCAGTTCAGCCTCAGTCTTCAGGTCGGTGACACTGACCTCGTCGCCGCGGGCAGAGAAATAGTTAGCCGCTCCTGCACCGCCGCCGTGGAGGCCGAGTCCCATGATGAGTACCGTTCTTTTCTTTATCATGGCACGGATATATACACTCTGCAACCCCCGGGCACCCTGAGGGGCTCGTGAATGGCAGTGTGAAGAGGGGGTATAAAAAAACCCTTATTCATACAAATAAGGGGGATGAAACAAAGTTCAGGTATATCAGTATCGCCCGTATGACCGTGACTGCATTTTTCTGAGCTTCTTCAGCCGTTTGCGTTCCGCGGCCTTCTTCTTGTTTTTCCGCTGTTCAGTCGGTTTTTCATAGTAAGCCCGGCGTTTCCACTCCCGGAGAATGCCTTCACGCTCACATTCCCTTTTGAACCGTTTGAGCGCCCGATCGATGCTTTCACCCTCTTCAACCTTCACTACGGCCACCCTCTTTCACCCCCTCTCGTCCTTCACTATAGCACACAGTATACTATCATACGCTGGAAAGAAAAAGTAAAAATATTCAACCCCTTCCTAACCGCTTCCGGTAATCCTCTGCCTTACGCTTTATTCTGTTCCAGGTTCCCGTTATGCCCATCGCCTTTTTGACAAGGGTGAGTGTTTCCCGCGCCTCCTCCCGCATCCGCATGGTGCCATCGTAGATAAACTCGTCCACAAACCCTTTCCGCTCCTCATAGCTCTGGCGACGGTCCCTGATCGGGTCGAGTACTCTGTTGAGTGCGGCAGCAAGCTTCTGCTTCACCTCCACGTCTCCCACCTTACCCGCTCTGTACCGTTGGGTGAGATCCTTTACCTCTTCCCTATTGTCGTTGAATGCACCGTGATATATGAAAACGGGGTTGCCCTCAACCTTTCCGGGAACATCTGCAGATACACGGTTGGGATCGGTGTACATACCGTGCACCTTCTTTTCCACGGTTTTTCGATCATCTGACAGAAAGATCGTGTTGCCCGCCGATTTCGACATCTTTGCGGCGCCGTCCGTGCCCACCAGCATCGGCACATCGCCAATCATCACATCGGGGATGGGAAACACCTCTCCATAATAGGTATTGAATCGTCGGGCTATCTCCCTCGTAATCTCAACATGCGCCTCATTGTCCTTTCCCACAGGCACGAGGTGCGACCTGGGGAGCAGAATGTCCGCCGCCTGCAGTACCGGGTATCCAAGCAGACCGAAGGGCATCTCATTCAAATGAGCTGTCTTTGCCATATCCTTCAGGCTCGGCATTCTCTGCAGCCTGGGTACATTGACGAGCATCTCCAGGAAGAGGTTCAGCTCGTACACTTCATGCACGGCTGACTGAAGGTATACAACAGACTTTGAGGGGTCTATACCAACAGCGAGATAGTCGAGCACCATCTCACGGGTGCTGTTTGCGATTATTTCAACGTACTCCTTCTGCGGCCTCGTGGTCAGAGTATGGAGGTCTGCGATGATGAAAAAACACTCGTACTCATCCTGAAGCCGCACCCTGTTCACCAGGGTCCCAACATAATGCCCCAGATGCATCTTGCCAGTCGGTCTGTCCCCGGTCAGTATTCTCTTTTTCACCCTGTATCTTCCCGTGATAGATTATATAAACTCTTCCTTTTATGGATCTTGTACCGTCATGCCGGAGGGAGAATCCGGACATAAACTAACCGCGGCACACCTGCTTGTCAATCATTTTCACCCTCATATACGGTGTCACCGCCCACCAGAGTCAGTTTGACCTCAATATTGGCCAGCGCTTCAGCATCTTGGCTTAAGACATCCTTTGACAGAACGACGAGGTCAGCGTACTTACCCGGCTCCAGGCTGCCAAGTTCCTTCTCCAATCCCAGAGCTGCCGCGCTTCCTCTGGTGTATGCCAACAAGGCGTCCCGAAGCTGAATACGTTCCTTGGGAAAGAAGCGAAGCTCAGGCCCTTCACTGAAATCCTTACGTTCCACTGCTGCATAGATTCCGTGAAAGGGGCTGATCGAACCCACGGGTGCATCTGATCCAATAGCGAGTGTCGCACCGGCAGCAGTGAGACTGCCGAGTCTGTGCTGCAACCGGGCGTCCGGCCCGAGACAGGAGAGCGCGTTGCCGCGGTCAATGGGTATGTGCACAGGATTTACAACCGGAATGACTCCGGTCTCGGGAAACTTCTCGACATCCTCATCCTTTAGCGATTGGGCGTGTTCGATCCGCTTCAGCAGTTTCGGAATCCCGACCTCTTTTCCCAGCTTTCCATAGACCCGCAGGGCAATCTCAACAGCACGATCACCGATCGCGTGAACCCCTGCCCAGATGTAATCGGCATAGGACCGCTTCAGGATCTGATGGAGTTCCTGTTCTTCCATGAGCAGCATGCCGGTGCTTGCCACTCCGACATATGGCCTGCTCATATACGCAGTCATGGATGAGAGGGACCCGTCGAGTATGACCTTGCAGCCCCCAATTTTCACCTTTTCATTGCCAAAGAGCGACTGTATTCCCATTGAACCGAGGCGAGCTGCAGCCCGATCACTGAACATGAGCACACCCCGGGCCTTGAGTCTTTGCTGGTAGTGGAGCCTCATCAGTGCACGCATGAGCAGATCGGCGTTGTGCAGAGAACAGTCACAGAAGGTGGTCACACCCTTTGCAACAAGTTTCTCGATTCCCCTCTCTATAGCAGCCTGTACGCTCTTTGTCTTCTGCTCGGGAATATGCCGTTTCACGAGCTCAACAGCCCTTCCTCTCAGCATACCGTTGGGCCTCCCTGAGGAATCGCGCTCAATAGTACCCCCGAGCGGGTCCTGCCGGGAGGAGTCGATGTGGCACGCGGACAGAGAGGCCGAGTTCACCAGCATGGAATGCATGCCTCTGCTGTAGATGACGAGAGGATTGTCCGGACAGACCGCGTCAAGATCATCTCTGTTCAAATCATTTAGTATGGAGAGCCCTGCACCTCCGCCGGTTATCCACTCATCCTTGCTCTTCCCCGCGGCCACCCCCCGGACCTGTTCGAGTAGCCCCTCCCGCAGATTCTCAGAGTATAGATCAAGGTCAGCGACCAGGAGAGCAAAATCTCGCAGATGGAGATGGGCGTCTATAAAACCTGGAAGTATGCACCCTTCCTCCAATTCTATCTTTTCAGCTCCCGGAAAAACCTTAAGTGCTTCATTTGTGCTGCCGAGGAAGCGCACACGATCGCCCTCGACGACAAGAGCCTCCTGTACGCTGAACTGCGTATCCATGGTGTATACAGGCACCCCAAGAAAGACTTTCACTGCCATGGATCTTTCCTCATTTCCCTTAAGTTACCCATGTTTGCTTCGAAAATTAATTAAGAGGGTAAATAAAAGATATCACTGCGCTAGCGCTACGCTAGGTCGTGTTTCCTACCCGTCAACAAAAAGAATAATAAATTTTGTTCAAATGAGCATTGTGCTGGCGAACGAAGTTCGCCCTAAGAGTGAGGATTTCTTCACCCTCATGGCATATCCATATCAACACTGATGTTATGCAACAATTGCAGTGCAATACGCGAATTATACGGGATAAAGACAGAATTGTGGAGGAAAAATTGTGCAGAATAGGATGCAGATAGTCTCCCCATTCGTGATGAGCCTTAATCGTATCGACCACTGGTACTGGTGCCGGTATTTCATCGATGTCTATCCTGAATGCCCGTACCGCTGCAGTTACTGCAACACGATACGCATGGGAAGTGTTCGGGGGCTCAACTACATCCGCGGCCTCCCCAAAGGGGGAAGCACAATCGGCCTCGGTCTGGTGAGTGACCTCTATCATCCCGAACCCAAACATAACAGAGCTGCAAGGAGTGTCCTGGAGATCCTGCTTGGCAGAAATCATCAGGTTTCCATACAGACAAAATCCACGACCATTGAAAGAGACCTGGACCTCTTGAGGCAGTTTGCGGCCACAGGGTCTTTGCGAGTCACATTCAGTGTTTTAACCCTCGACCCGCGCATTGCGGCGAACATTGAGGGGCAGGCGCCTGCACCGGAACAACGGCTCAATACACTCAGCATACTCTCGGAAGCGGGAATACCAGCCGGAATAGCCATCACACCCATCGTCCCCTCGCTCACCGATAACCGCCAGGAGCTTGCCAGGCTCGTACGAGAGGCGAAACGAAGGGGGGCCAGGTGGGTTCTGTTCTCCGGGTATACACCGGTATCATCATTCCTGCAAGAACCCCCCATGCACAGGGTCAGGGCCCTTTACGATAACCAGAAACGGCTGGATAACCGATACAGGGAGATAAAACGCTTCATGATCGACCTCCTCCGCGAAGAGGAGATTCCCCTCCGCATACCCCGGCCAAATCCTGGGCCTCCCGACCAGCGCTACCATGCACGCATCGTCAGTGAGCAGCTTTTCAACATTGCATACTACCATGAGCTTCTTGAAAGCCCCATTGAATCTGCACGCTTTCGACGGGCGGCCCATCAGATCAATGATTTGGATTCTTCAATCAAATCAATTGTATTCAGAAAAAAACTCGGTTATATTAAGGGGATTAATCCGGAAATCGAGAAGGTCATCGAAGACATCGTCATGAACGGCAGCTGCACCCTCTGCGAGAATTTGAAGATAAAATTGTAACCCCTGGAAACATCATGCCTGAAAAACAGTCCACCCAACACCTGCGGAATATCGGCATCATCGCACATATCGACGCCGGCAAGACCACCACAACCGAGAGGATACTCTACTACAGTGGCCTTTCCCACAAAATAGGCGAGGTGGATGACGGTCAGGCAACCATGGACTGGATGGAGCAGGAGCAGGA
>JAGLSF010000419.1 GCA_023136305.1 Spirochaetota bacterium | reverse complement strand
ATCACTCCCGCGAAGGTAGGCCCGTATCTCCTCCTCCGTCGGGTTCGCCGGGTCGGGCTTCAGGCCCGGAATGAACCTCGTTGCCTCGTACAGCGCATAGACCGCATGACCGTGTATGCCGACCACATGGTGTATGTAGGGACCGTATATGAACTTCTCCTCCCAGAGCGGCCAGTCCGGCACCTCGACCCAGAGGAAAGTCCCCAGGGTGAAGGGACCTTCTGTTCCCTTTGCATGCCCCATGAAGAGGGAGTACTCGCTGCCTAAGCCGTCAAACCGCGCCACAGTGATGTCGCCGCCCCTGATCTCCCAGTTACCCGTTCCAGGCTCACCGGTGGGCAGTATGAAATGCCTGCCCACAAAGGCCTTCTTGTTATCCTTGACGAGCTCATGGGGGAAGGGACCGCAGTGCCAGAGAAGCTCGCTGTTCTCCTCTTCCGGATGACGTATGGTCAGATCACAGAAGAAGGTGGGGCTTGAGCCCTGGCTTGCATTCTGAAGCAGTATAGAGGTAAGAGCGCCGTTGATATCCGTTTCGCAGGCAACAGGTATACCAAGCGCGGTGAGCTCGGAATCCACAAAACAGGGCACGATGCCCAGGGCGAGCTGCAGCGCATCCCAGCATTGAAACGCAATGGCTGTCAATCCCTCAGCCTCGACCCAGTCGAGGAGCATGAGCTTCAGTGCGGCGATACGCTTTATCTGCTCCTCTTCGGTGTCCTTGAATGTAACGCGCTTCTTCAGAGATGCCACCTCGTCTGCGACCCGCTTGTCCTTCTTCACCATATCGAGCACGCGCTGTTCGATATCAACCAGTGTGATCGGGACGGTCTCAACTCCCCACCGCTCGAGGAGCTCTCCCTCGTTGACGATAACAGTGAAAAAATCCTGGGGCCTCGTGCTGATCTGACCGATCCGCGCGTTCAGGAAGCTGTTCGCAGCACGGGCAGCTCCCAGAAAGTTCCTGAACCCCCGCTCGAACAACGGGGAGTCCACTCGGGAGTTCACTATATAGGAAAAGGGAACACCATAGCGCAGCAGTATCTTGCTCGTTGCAAAGAGACCGCACTGCGTGTCCCGCAGCCTCGAACCATCCTTGAGCGGCGCCTCGTCCCGCGGCCCCCAGAGAAGAAAGGGTTTTCCCACGGCCTTTGCCATCTTTGCCACCGCATCCTCGGTCCCGAAATTCACATGCGGTGCGAATACCGCATCCACTCCCGCTTCATTAAAAATCTGTGCCGCCTCCCAAGCCTCATGCCGATCGAAGAGCAGACCCTCCTTATTCAGTGAATCGAGGTTGACGAAGTCGATGTCCCATTCCTTCAACTTCTCTTCGATGAGTTTCTTATATTTCAGTGAATCCTCGACGGAAAAAACTTTCCTCCGTGTCGGTGCAAGACCGAGCTTGACCTTCCTCTTCTCCATGATGCTCCCCCCCCCTGCAGGTCATATTTTTTCACTCATTGTAGGGTGGATCGAAAAAATCGTCAATCGCTTTGTAGGGGATGCACCCGGAAGAGCACAAGAGTGACCAGGACG
>JAGLSF010000418.1 GCA_023136305.1 Spirochaetota bacterium | reverse complement strand
TATCAGTTCGGCGGCAAGGTGCAAGGTGACGTGAGAGACCTTGATATAGACGGCAATGTGAACTATGCGATCTATCTTGGCTACCAGGCTATTCCTAAACTTTTTGTTGAGTTGTCATACACCTATATGAAAACCAGCATGAATTGGGAGTACGATCTGCTTCCCGATGAGCCCCTTGGTGATTTGGGTATTCACTATTTCCAGATCGGCTCAACAAGAGTGTTCCTGGATGGGAGGGTCCAGCCCTTTGTACTCGGGTCCCTCGGGGCAACCTTGTTCAACCCGGAAGATACAGCTATTGATGATGAATGGCGATTCTCCATTGCTCTAGGTGGAGGCGCAAAGGTATGGATAATACAACAGAAAATCGGAGCCCGGCTGCAGGGACGCCTTCTCATGCCCATTTCCTTTGAAGGTGTATGGTTCGGCACCGGTGGTGCAGGACTGACAGGAAGCGTACTCTTTCAGGGTGACTTCTCAGCAGGTGTCATCATAGGACTGGGTGAAGATCCCGCATCGGGAGCCAAGCAGAAGAAGTAGTCGGAGATAAGTGACATGTCTCCATTATGAGGAAATGTCACCTTTATTGGTGACAGCTCACGTATTTATTTTATGATCGATGGGCTGAAAATGAGAGCCTATCCCTTTTTTATAAAGGTACCGGCCCGGTACTCCTCGAAGGCAGTCATCAGTTCCTCGTCCGTATTCATCACGATAGGTCCTCGCCAGGCAACGGGTTCCCCGATTGGCTTCCCCGAGATAAGGAGGAATCGAAGGCCGCCTTCTCCTGACTGCATCTTGAGAGAGTCCCCATCCCCGTAGAGCACGGTGTTTCCCTCACCCACGGCATCTCCATTTTTGTTGTCGAAAAAGCCTGCGCCGTCGAGAACGAAGGCGAACACGGTGTGCCCTTTTTTCACACTGTGCTCAAAGCTTTCACCGGCCGGTATGTTGATATCCAGGTACTCGGGGTCGCTCACGATTTCAGATACGGGCCCCTTCTTACCCTCAAACTGGCCGGCAATAATCTTCACGCTACCGCCGTTTTCCAGGCTGTGCACCGGAGGCTGGTCCGCCTGTATATCCTGATATCTTGGATCCATCATCTTCTTGCTTGCGGGGAGATTTACCCAGAGCTGCAGCCCCCGCATGCGGCCCTCGGTCTGTTTCGGCATCTCCTGATGTATTATACCGCTGCCGGCAGTCATCCACTGTAGGTCTCCGGAGCCAATGACACCGCTGTTTCCGAGGCTGTCACCGTGCTCCACCCTCCCGTGGAGTACATAGGTGACCGTTTCAATGCCGCGGTGAGGGTGCCAGGGAAAACCGGCCAGGTAGTCGTCGGGATTATCAGAGCCGAAATAATCTAGCAGGAGAAAGGGATCGTACTGAGGCACCTCATAGTAGCCGAATGCCCTTTTCAGGTGTACGCCCGCACCTTCTATATAGGGTTTGCTGCTCGTGATACTCTTGACACTCCTCACACTGCTCATGTGGCCCTCTCCTTCTCTTACGTTTTATTATTCTGATCCATGTTACTCTCTATAACAG
>JAGLSF010000417.1 GCA_023136305.1 Spirochaetota bacterium | reverse complement strand
ACCGTGATGGCCTCATTTTTACGGTGAGCCTCGGCGACTTCGAGCCATGACTGTGCGACCCTGGCAGTAGTATCTGGCGTGAGATATCCCAGAGAATCATCGAGGGTTATCGGCAATTCGACGACCTTCGATTCCGGTGAACCGAGATGCCTCTCACGTAGGGCCATGTAGGGGAAGCCGGTGAGCACGTCATTGGCAGAATAGGTGGAGTCATACTGATAGCCCGATTCCTCGAGCACCCGTATGAGCATGTGCGGAAACTCGAGGTCACCGGCCCTGAAGGACCAAGTGTGCAGTCCTGGTACGTCCCGTTCGAGGAGTTCCTTGCTCACCCGCACCTCACCCTGTACCGTTACCTCTTTCAGGGGATCATATGTTTTGAAAGTTACGCCGGGGTTACCCTCCACGACCCGTGAGAACTTCTTGTAATGCGATACCGTATGAGATCCGATCTCCCAGCCCCTGCGATGCAGCTCACGTATGGCGTCCCTGTTCTCCTCGATGTTGTAGTAGTCGATGTCCATCCAGTCTGTGAAGTACTTGGTGTTAATGAAGAAGGTGCTCGTCACACCATAGCGCTGCTCTAAAGCGGCAAACTTGAGAGAATCGACAAAAGAAGTCTGTGCATCCACATCGTGTGAGAGGATGAGCGCTGTCGGTTTTGCATAGGGTGCTGTGCTGAGGTAGACAGCGGGCCTGTAGGTACTCTCATAGATGGCTTTCAGGATGAGCATGATCGCATCAGCGGATGGTTCTACGGAGTTCACATATTGCCGCTGTGCCTCGAAATCATCGCCCATCTGGGGGAGGAGTACCGACTCCGCATAGGAGAGCCCGAACAGATAGGTATGTCCCCGTCCGTACCGGTTTTTCACAAATCCTATACTCCCATCGTCGAACCGGGCGAGGGGTACAGAACCCTCCGCCAGCTTGAAACCGTGCGACCAGATGACGTCGTCGTAGAAGTGGCCTTCACCGTTTCCAAGGGAAATGGTCTTTTCATTGGGATGATCCAGGTATTGGAAGGAATCGTCCCTTCCTGAAAAGTGCAGCCGATACCGCCTCCTGCTCGGCTCATGGCCCTGTACACCGAGCAGGGTGTGTACCCGGTTTCCGACCTCACCCGCTGCTACAAGCACCCCACCCAGTTCGACATAGTCGTACAGTGCATTGGCCATTTCGGCTGAAACCGTGACGTTGGTGAGAATACCTCCGGCGTACACCACGCGGTATCGCCTGAGCTGTGTGGTTTCCGTCAGCACCCCGTAGGGTATGCCCTGTATGTCAAATATCCTTCGCAGCGCCTTAAACTCGACGCTTCCGGCTCCCTTCCCCCCCACGGCCTGTACGTCCAGAAGGCCTACGTACACCTGCACTGCTCTCCTGCTGTCCCCCATCACCGGGGACCAGAAAAGCAAAAGCATACAAAGAACGAGCAGGACAGAACGTTTACAGGTATTCATGCAAAATCCCTCGCCATTTCCCATGTACACAACCATTCGATCTCATACTTCCGGCAACTGGCAGCCCTGGTATACCACGTTATTTGTCCCAAAAGGAGGCGTTCAGTTCCGG
>JAGLSF010000416.1 GCA_023136305.1 Spirochaetota bacterium | reverse complement strand
TATAATTTATTTCCATGTACTCTTTGATTATTTATAAGGATATCCTGCGAAAGTTGCAACCCATAAATAGTGTGTGACACATTTGTGATAAAGTGGATGCTATATATGTTTATTTAACGACAGCATTGATACGTGCGGTAGGGCTTTCTGATGATTTGTTACGGTGTGTACCTGTTTCGGGCCATTGACCTTCTTCCTTCTGAAGGTTTTCCTTTCTGATCCTAGCATAATATGTGGACCAGTTTTTGGGGGGCAGGTCAAAATTCTTTCACGATGATTCATGACTAAACCTCTTTATCAGTAGACAACCACCGTTGACACATTTACGTTTGATATACTATTCTATGGAATAGCGGTACTCAATTCTCTTATTCAGCGTTTAATTTAACCATAAAAGTTTAGGGAGAAAATAATGGTCAGTCCAAAAAAGGTAGGGTTGTCCCCGGAGAGGCTTGCGAGAATAAAGCCCGGGATCGAAAAACATATCGGTGATGATAAAATAGCAGGCGTGATCACGCTGCTTGCCCGTAGAGGAGAGCTGGTGCACCTTGAGTGCATGGGGCTTATGGACCGTGAAAACCAGAAACCCATGAAGGAGGACACAATAATCCGTATCTGGTCCATGACAAAGCCGATAGTCAGCGTGGCATTGATGCTGCTGTACGAGAAAGGTTATTTCCAGCTGTTTGACCCGGTATCAAAATACATACCTGCCTTCAAGGACCTCAAGGTCTACGCTGGTGAAACAAAATCAGGGATCAAACTGGCCGACCTTGAGCGTGAAGTAACGGTCCGGGACCTGCTCATACACACCTCCGGGCTGACATACCACTGGTGGGAATACGGCAAAGTAGAGCAGATGTACAGAGATGCCAGAGTCTTTACCAACAAACCCCTGTCCGAATTTATAGCCGACCTGACGAAGCTGCCCCTGGCTTTTCAGCCAGGCACTGAATGGCGCTACAGTGTTTCGGTAGATGTGGTAGGCTATCTAATAGAGGTCATAAGCGGACAACCTCTCGATGTTTTCCTACGGGACAACATGTTCGAGCCGCTCGGCATGAAGGATACGGGTTTTTTTGTTCCACCGGAAAAGCTCGACCGTTTTTCCGCGGAATACGGTTCCGTCGATTTAGCGTTACCCGATACGACAAAGTCTAAATGGTACGGGGAGGCTGAAAAAGGGGTGAACGTGCTCCTGAACACACCGACAGAAAGCCTGGAGTCCGCACCCCACAAAGTTTTCAGAGGGGGCCACGGCCTTGTGTCAACAGTCCTGGATTACCTGAGGTTCTGCCAGATGCTGCTCAACAAGGGCGAGCTGGACGGAAAGAGGCTTTTTGGCCGTAAAACAGTGGAGCTGATCACGGCCAACCACATCGATGTGGACATCATGCCCCTCGACCTGGGTGGCGACGAGGTATTCGGGTACGGTTTCGGTCTGGGGTTCCGGGTCCTCACTGATATAGGAAAAGGCCAAACCTTGAGCTCTAAAGGTGAGTTTGGGTGGGCAGGTGCAGCGTGTACCTATTTCTGGATCGACCCTGTTGAGGAGTTTATCGGTATACAGATGGCACAGTT
>JAGLSF010000415.1 GCA_023136305.1 Spirochaetota bacterium | reverse complement strand
ACCGCGTCTCAAAAAGCTTTTCGGCGGAGAACCTGACAATAACAGCGTGAGCGAACGTTCCATGCGGCTCTATCTTGCGATAAAAAAAGTGGTCGAAAAAGAAGGGTTCGACTTCTACACCATTCAGTCCTTCCCCGGCCTGGCCGATGATTACGCGGCGACCTGTTTTGCCCAATCCATGATGCTCGAGGACGGATACGGTACCTCAACACTGGGTGACTTCAACACAGCGCTCACCACCCTTCTGCTCACCAAGCTGAGCCGTGAGCCGGTGTACTACGGCGACCTGCAGCACATCGACAAGGACACCGGAGAGATAAAGATCATCGGCGACGGTGCCTGTCCTCCCTCCCTTGCCGGTACGCTCGGTCCCGCAGGATTTTCCGTGCACGGCATTCCGACAGAGGGGGAGGCGGGAGGCCTTTCAGTGAAGCTCATATGCAAAGTCGGTGAGGGGGCGCTTGCCAGGCTTGGACGCGTGGATGGTGAGTTTCAGATGGTCCTCACCCCGGCCACCATATTCGAGCCTCCTGCGGATCAGGTTGAGAAACGTTTGAACGAGTGCGGCCTTCCCCTCTGGCCCCATGGATTCGTGACCGCACACTGCGACATTGAGGAGCTCGTACAGCACTGGACCAACGAGTACGCCTGTCTCGGGTACGGGAATGACCTGGTGAACGCACTGGCAGACTTCTGTGATCTCACCGGCATAGGAGTCATCGAGCCGAAGGCGAGATGATCAAACCACATTCTCGACTGCAACGGCATGGATATGGAGGCCGTAGTGGAGACAATCATGAAAACGGTCCGGAATACATGACAGGTCCGCACCCCACACTATGCACGGCAGGTGACATAGATGAATGAAACAGGTGGCCTTTTATTAAAAGACTACAGTCCGAAAATCATGCTGAAATCTGAGATGCACATACCCGAAAGGGGTCGTTATCCCGTTATTGATGCGCACAACCATCTCTTCGAAGAGACGGATCCCGGGGAGATGGTCGACGTGATGGATCAGGCCGGAATCAGGACCTTCATCAATGTAACCGCCAACACAAGCTTCACCTTTGTGGAATCGGGGTACACCTTTTTTCCGCGTGATATTGGCGTGTTCATAGACCGTTACATGACCCCCTATCCCGACAGGTTCAGATGCTTCACCATGTCCGATTTCGCCAGCTGCCAGGATGGTATACTCATGGCTGACAATCGTTTTGCAGAAGTTGCGGCAAGGCATCTTGAGGAGGACATACGAAAAGGTGCAAGCGGTTTGAAGGTTACCAAGGAGCTCGGTATACGGTTCAGGGATTATCGGGACTCGCTCATTCCTGTGGATGATCCGCGCCTCGCCCCTATATGGGAAAAAGCCTGCGAGCTCGACGTGCCCGTACTCATACACACGTCTGACCCGGCCGCATTTTTTTACCCCACCGACCGGTTCAACGAACACTACCTCACCCTCGTCAAGGCACCCGACTGGAGCACCTACGGGTCCCACTACTCCAAGGAGGAACTGCTCGAGCAGCGTGAGGGACTGGTATCGCACCACCCGCACACAACCTTCATCTGCGCACATGTGGCCAACTAT
>JAGLSF010000414.1 GCA_023136305.1 Spirochaetota bacterium | reverse complement strand
GTGATTGTACACCGTATCCCGGTCTGCTTCATCAAAGGAGAAGTTCTTCTGAGAAAAATCAGTATCAAAGATCAGGTTGAATCCTACAATCTTCATGAGGGGTATACTGATATCCAACCCGTATCCGTCGGTTGTGGAAGCAAGCGTGCCGTTTTCGATGGTCTCGCCCACAGGCGTGAAAAGTGTGCTCAGGCGGTTGATATATGCACTGCCCCAGCTCTCAGCTTCAGGAACTGAGAGTCCGGTGTACTGCTTATTTCGTAAAAGGTATGTCGCTATGTAATTACTGTTCCAGCTGAAGGATAGATCAAACCGGTCCTGCTGGTCCACAGCGGCATCCTGTTCCTGCGTGGGATCCGGTGATTGCGAGGGTATGGTCTCATAGGTGTCAGTGTAGAGCCAGAAACGATTGAAGGTGTACGCCTGGGACAAACCGAAGGGAAAATCGACCTGTTCTGAGAAAAGCAATGATTCGTCATAGGCGGTCTGGTCATGGTGCTGATAATCGGTGGGATTGAGATCTATATCCTTGCTGTTCGTCACATATCTATCATAGGAATGTCTGAGTGAAGGTATGTATTCATTTTCGAATGCGAGCTCCAGGGCATGAGACTGCTGCGTACGATAGTCATCGGTGCTCAAATCGCCGGGCAAATCCTCCTCGTTTCTAATGGTGGTGACGTCCTCCCGGCTCAGGTACACCTCTGTACCGAGCACCTTCAACAGATCAATGTCCATGCCCGTGTAGAGACGGTCGTTCCGCTCATCAGTATTATTATAGAAGTTCCCCTCCTGTCGTTCAAAACCAAGCATAAGCGACGGATTGCCTATGAGCGGAAACTCTGCAACCGAGAGCACATCTCCCTTATAGCCGAAGGTCCCCTCCATGATAAAGGCCGTATCAAAATAGCCTTCACTATCTCGCACGAACCATTCATCGAGCCAGATTTCCAGGGGCTGGGTCACATCGCCGCCGTTGGCATAGAAACCGAACTGTATTTCGGCTAGCCTGTTTAAAATTCGGAGATCGCCTGCTTTTTCCATACTGCCAAGGTTCTGATCGTTCAGCCTGACCGTGTAGGGTGACTTCAACTGGACATCGATACGGTACCAAAAATCATCCTGCGTGAATTGTGACCCTGGAATCACGGTCTGCAGGTTCTCACCCTGACTGCTCACGAATGAGAGTGTGAAATCCATATTGGCCGGTATGGTCTCTGATTCCGGCAGATACAGAAACATCGAATAGTCGCTGTAGAAGGAGATGTCCGCGGGTATGGCAAACCGGCGTGCAACCTTTGCTGCTTCACCCTGAGCGAGTTGTGTCATAGCGGTGGGGTCAAAAAATACCTTCAGCACTTTCTCAACAAGATCGTTTCGGCTCCTATAGGATGCATCTCCGTGCAGCTCGTCATAGAGGTCCGGGAAGTGTAGTGACAGCGCGTTGTCGCGCACCTCGAGGTCTTCGTCCACAGACACCTCGCTGATGTTGAGATAATCCTTGGATTCGTTCACCAGGCTCGAGCCCGAAAACCAGATCCTTTTGAATACGAGCTTGCCTGTTACATCTTGAGCAGGAGGCGGATTAACCG
>JAGLSF010000413.1 GCA_023136305.1 Spirochaetota bacterium | reverse complement strand
AGAGATCTCGAAGAGGTCTTCAGGATGATGGCGGAGAATGGGTACGAAGCAGCCGAACTGCCGGCTTTTTTCGGCAACAAACATCTTGATATCGATGATGTCCTCGAAAGAAACGGCAGCAAAAAGATCAGAGAAATGGCAAAAAAGTACAACATTACCATTTCAGCTTTGAGCAATCACCCGGAAGGTCAGCTGGTACTGGGCCCTCACACAAAAGATACGGACAGTCTTTTTAAGGGGACCCCTTCGGAGAAGATCAAGTTTGGAATGGATCGGATGAAAAAAACGGCAAAGGCGGCTGCGGCTCTGGAGGTCGGAGTTGTTTGCGGATTCGTGGGGTGTGAAAAATTTTCCCGCTGGTTTCCCTGGCCCTACCCGGAGGGATGGGATGAGATGGCAAATGATTTTGTTGAAAGGTGGGGAGAAATACTGGATGTATTTGAAAAAGAGGGGGTGAAGTTCGCGCATGAGCCCCATCCAAACGAGTATGTGTACAACGTGGAGACAGCGGTCAAAAGTGTTGAGCTGCTTGGCGGGCGCAAGGAGTGGGGGTTTAATTTCGACCCTGCGAATATCGTACTCCAGGGGATAGACCCCGTGATATTCGTACAGGAGCTCGGGGACAGGATTTTTCACGTGCACGCCAAGGACGGTGAAATAGTGGAGCACAATGTCAGGAGGTCCGGGATACAGCCCGTTGGCAAATGGAACAGGATCGACAGGGGGTTCAGGTTCAGAATACCCGGGTGGGGTTCGGTTCCATGGAAAAGGGTCCTGACCGAGCTCATGCTTGTGGGATATGATTATGTTCTGAGCTATGAGCATGAAGATGTTGTAATGAGCAGGGAAGACGGGCTGGAAAAAACAATGAGCTACCTCAAACCGCTTATCATAAAAGGAAAATATGAGGGCAGGGGTGACAAGCTCTTTGAATAAATTCGGGATAGAGGAGATCAAACTGTAATATCGAGAAGCATTTATCACGTGTATTGAATAGTATTAAACAGGGGAGTGTTGATATGAATGAAAAAGAGCCTCTTTTTACTGGTATCAAGATCGGCAGCAGAAACGCTGTCAACCGCATCGCGTTGAATGCCATGGAGTGCAACGATGCTGATAAAGAGGGAAATCCCACCGAAAGGACCTATAAAAGATACAGGAGGGCTTTTGAGGGGAACGCGGGTGTGATCTTTCTTGAGGCCATAAGCGTTATAGATGAAAGCAGGGGGCGTTTGAACCAGCTGATAGGGTCGCGGGCGAACCAGAAAGCGTTGACGGATTTCATCAGGGAGATGAAAAAAGTTAACGACAGACCGCTTTTATTCATCCAGCTCACCCATGCAGGGGAGCTGAGCGACCCTGATTTTTCAAGAAGGGTTTGTGTGAAGCCCCTGCCCGGTCTGGGGGGCGACCTTCTCACCGAGGAGGAAGCCGAAGAGATCATCGGGAATTTTGTATTGTCCGCAAAGGTAGCTCACGATGCCGGGGCCGACGGAGTGGACGTGAAATTGTGTCACGGCTATCTCGGGTCCCAGTTTTTGAGGCCGTATAATGACAGGAAGTGGAAGTACGGGGGGGCGTGGGAAAACAGGGCCAGGTTCGC
>JAGLSF010000412.1 GCA_023136305.1 Spirochaetota bacterium | reverse complement strand
TGGGCGGCTGACTGTACCCCACATTACCGCTGAGAAAGAAGAGGGGTTTTTTCTTGAATCGATACTCAGCCGACAGTCCCACTCCAAATCCGAGCGTGTATAAATCGGAATTTTGACCAACAGGCATGAGTGCTTCAGGCGTCAGGTTCAGCGAAAAGCCCGCGGGCTGAAATGCTTCGGCAAACAGGGTAAATGATGCAACCATGAAGAAAAGAGCGATGATCAGGCACTTTTTTAACATCCGAGTGCCTCCTTTTTCATAGAGTACTCCTACAGGAAGCACATAACTGCGCGACAGTCGTGAGACATGTAGAATTTGTAAAGAGCAAAGCTGCGCATGCGAGCAGTTACGATTTTGTATGTTGATCTAAAAAACCATTATACACCCATTTTTTCATTTCACAACCATTTTAACCATATTTTTCTAGAGGAAACCCTCTTCACGAAAGCTGAAGTAACCGGTTTCAGTGATAATGATGTGGTCAAGAAATTCGATTCCCAGGATCGACGCAGCCTGTGCCAGGTTTTCTGTCACCTTTATATCCTCCTTGCTCGGGGCATTGTCACCAGCGGGGTGATTGTGCGCCACGATCACCTTGGCGGCACGCTCCCGAATTGCCTCGGCAAAGACCTCCCGCGGGTGGACGAGTGCCTGGTCGAGCAGGCCGATGGTAACCACACGCTTTGATATGAGCCTGTTGCCCCCATTCAGGGTGATACTGATGAAGTACTCCTGCTTCTTATTTGCCAGAGAGGAGATGAGTGGAATCACATCGCCAGTGTCCCGCACCGTACGCTTCCCGTCGAGGAACCGTGAGGAGAGCTCGAGAGAAGCAGCGACCAACGACGCCTTGGCGCTCCCCATTCCCCTGATCGAGACAAGGGCGTCGAGAAAGGCCGGGGAATCATCCCTGAAGCATTTTACGTTTTCTTCGAGGTATGCCAGCACCTGCCTCGAAAGCTGCACCACACTGCATCCCTTGACACCGTTGCCGAGAAGAATCTGCATGAGCTCCTCATTGCTCAGGTATGCGGGTCCGTACCTACTCAGCTTCTCACGGGGCTTCTCTCGTACAGCCCACTCACCGGGTCGCGCCATTATTCTGCTCCTTGCCATGATTGAACAAGGAAACAGGTCTTTCTGTTTTAGATAATCAGGGAAATCAATGGAGAAGGGGGATCAGTCTCCTTTACCCCCATAGGTGAGAATGAGGCTCTGCTCGGCCCGCGCAAGGTACTGGTCGAGTATAAAGGCGAGGAGCGCTGCGGCGATCGCCCCCTCGAGTACGAAGGCGGGGTTGTCCCGCACGAGCCCTGAAATGATGGGTGTACCGAGTCCGCCGGCACCCACGACTGCACCAACAGCGGCTGTGCCCACGTTGATGACCACGGATGTTCTGATCCCTGCCATGATCACTCTCAATGCCAGTGGAAGTTCCACCCTGAAGAGTGTCTGTGCCCGGGTCATCCCCATGCCGCGCGCTGCATCGATGAGATCTGAAGACACCGACTCCAGACCCGCGATGCTGTTCCTTATGATTGGGAGAATGCTGTACAGGAAGAGGGCGAGCACGGTCGGTTTGAACCCGAAACCGATGAAGGGAACAGCG
>JAGLSF010000411.1 GCA_023136305.1 Spirochaetota bacterium | reverse complement strand
CAGATCCCCGTATCCGGCGAGGAGGGGCTTCTTGCGACCCAGACAATCGAGGCGGTTGTTAAATCCTGCTGCGAGAAGTGCATTATAAGACTGGACGAGATTGTATAACACCTCAAACCTGAAACAGGTTCTCTTAAGTTCACTTTCCCCTTATCTTAGAAAATCTGTCCCCTGACAAACAGAAAGTGTGAGATCCATTAAGGTAGGGTGTTCATGCGCACTGACCCGAGGAAAGCAGTCCTCATCGAAGGACCAGTTGGAAAGACCCTCGTCAACCTCACGATTCCGATGATGTTCGGCATCATCAGTATGGTCGCCTTCAACCTTGTTGACACTCTTCTCGTTGGACGCCTGGGAGCGATGGAACTCGCAGCACTCAGTTATACATTCCCCGTTGTACTGGTCATTATGAGTCTCTCCATGGGCCTTGGTATCGGAGCCTCTGCAGTTATATCGGTTGCAATAGGGGAGGGGAATCATCAGAAGGTACGCCGTCTCACCACGGACAGCATCGTCCTGTCTGTACTCATCGTTGCGGTGTTTGCCTTTGCAGGCCAGCTGACCATCGGCCCTGTCTTCACCGCACTCGGTGCGCCACCCCATATTCTGGTTCATACCAGACGGTACATGCGCATATGGTATTTCGGCATGATCTGTGTAGTGGTACCCATGGTTGGGAATAACGCGATCAGGGCATCGGGTGACACGAAGACACCTGCCATCATCATGACCACGGCAGCTCTGATCAACCTGGCAGTCGACCCTCTCCTCATTTTCGGCCTGGGTCCCTTCCCAAGACTTGAGATCGCGGGAGCTGCAATCGCCACGGTGTGTGCCCGTACCACCACGCTGATCGTTTCACTTTACATCCTCGCGGTAAGAAAGAAGATGCTGACCTTGCAGATCCCCTCGATGAGGGAGCTGCTCGATTCCTGGAAACGAATCCTCTATATCGGCATCCCTGCAGCAAGTACCCGCATTATCATTCCTCTTGCCACCGGGGTAATCACAAGACTCCTGTCTGCCTACGGGCCCGAGACCGTAGCCGGCTATGGTGTCGCATCGCGCATAGAATTTTTTCTTCTCACCGTTGTGCTGGCCCTTTCCGCTGTGCTCGCACCCTTCGTGGGGCAGAACTGGGGAGCAGGCCGGCATGATCGTGTACGGAATGGCATCAAGTTCAGCAAGCAGTTCTCGCTCGTGTACGGGGTGGTGCTTATCGGTGTGCTCGCACTCATCGCGAGACCTCTGGCATCGATATTCAGCAAGGATGATACTGTCATTACCAACATCGCTACATATCTGAGGATCGTTCCCTTCGGCTACGGGCTGCAGGGTGTGCTCCTGATCTGTGTCTCTGCAATGAATGTGCTCAACAAACCTCTGCACGCAGTTTTGCTTTCTCTGGTGCAGATGTTTGTCGTATATATTCCGCTCGCCTATCTTGGATCGAACCTCTTCGGGGTTCGCGGCGTGTACGGAGCACTGGCCATCTCATACCTGCTGTCAGGTATTTTTTCACATCTGATTCTGAACCGCATACTGGACAAAAATGAAAAAACAAAATCCCCACGAACCGGAAAAGAGGACCTTTTCGCAGCGGCTTGCCATG
>JAGLSF010000410.1 GCA_023136305.1 Spirochaetota bacterium | reverse complement strand
AAACGTCATTCTCGATACGGGAACCACCACCCTCTACATCGCTGAGGAGCTGGTGAAGCTCGACCTGGTGATCACCGTGGGGACCACGTCCCTCGCCGTGGCGAGCACGCTCTTCAATTCAAACATGGATGTGCTCATCTTTGGCGGTTTTCTCCGCCGCGAGATCCCCGATCTTTTCGGCCCGCTCACCGAACGCAACCTGCAGGAGTTTCACGCACACAAGCTCTTCATGGGTTGTGACGGCCTGTCGGCATCTGAGGGTTTCTTCACCTCTGACCTCCACATATCGAAGATCGAGGAGCGTATGGTCACCATCGCCGACAGGGTCATAGTGGTGACGGACAGCTCCAAGTTCGGGAAGAAATCCTTTGTACGGTATGCGGCTGCGAAGTCAGTGCATACGCTTATTACGGACAGCATGGTCTCGGAGGAGCATGTCAGGGGCTTCAAAAGGGAGGGAGTCGAGGTGATTATTGCATAACAAACCATTTTAGGAGGTTGATCATGGCGAAAAAGGAATACGGGGTCGGGATCATAGGCGCAGGTTTCATGGGTAAGACGCACACATACAACTACGTCAACATACCGCTCTTCTACGATGGCCTCCCCTTTAAGACAAAGCTCGTAGGCATATGCAACCGCCACCTGAGTAAGGCTGAGACTCTGCGCGACGATTTCGGCTATGAGTTTGCCACCTCCGATTACATGGATCTGATCGGACGGGATGACATCGATATTATCGATGTGTGCACGCCAAACAACCTGCACAGGGACCAGATCATCGCAGCATTGGAGGCGAAGAAACATGTGTATGCGGACAAGCCCCTCTGCATCACCGATGAGGAGGCCGATGAGATCGTGCAGGCACATGAGCAGTCCGGCATGATCGGGCAGATGGCCTTTCACAACCGGTTCTATCCATGGTCAAAGAAGATACAGGCCCTTGTTTCCGAGGGCTTTTTCGGCAGGCTCATCACCTTTCGGGTGACATACTATCACTCGAGCAATATCAAGACGAAGAAGTTCAGGGGCTGGAAACAGGACAGGGCACAGGCGGGCGGCGGCACACTGGTGGACATGGGTTCCCATGCCCTGGATCTGGTCTATTCCTTCTTCGGCGAGTATGAGCAGCTCTCCATGGATAGCGTCATACTCTGGCCCGAGCGGCCCGACGAGCAGGGAAATATGGTGCACGTGGAATCGGAGGACCACATACTGCTCAACGCGAAGATGCGAAGCGGGGCTATCGGGACCATCGAAGTCTCGAAGATCATTGCCGGCAGCAACGACGACCTGTGCCTGGAGCTGTACGGTACAGACGGCGCTCTCAGGTTTAATTCCATGGACCAAAACTATGTCTACATCTACGATGACCGCGATCCCGATGCACCCATCGGCTGGATGAAGGGGTTCAAGGCGGTTGAGACCATGAACAAGGACCCGGAGTCAAAGAGCAACTTTCCGGGTCCCCGCTTCGACATCGGTTGGCTCAGGGGCCACATGGGAAGCCAGTACAACTTTCTAAGGTGCGTGCACGAAAATAAACCTGCAACGCCGTCCCTAAAGGACGGAGCCTACATACAGAAGATCATGAACCTGCTCTACGAGGTGGACAACAGCGG
>JAGLSF010000041.1 GCA_023136305.1 Spirochaetota bacterium | reverse complement strand
GAGAATCTTCCCTTGGGCAAATATTCCGTTACAGCCTGTTTCACTTTCTCCCAAGACATGGTAGGTCAGATCATGCGCTATGCTGATGAGGGAGGCCCCCCCTTCCTCGCTCCCGGTGTACAGCTGTCCTCCCCAATACACCATATCATCGCTCATTGACATGTTCCGGAGGAAGACTGCTGCGTATTCCGTGGGGCATCGGGGATTTATCCTCAGTACGATACTCTCGTTGCCCATCGTCTCGGATTTCCTGTACAGGGGAGAGGATGCCCAGAGATATCCGCCTCCGTCTGTCAGTGCATGGATCTGAAGGCGCCCCAGGGCCGTCTTATAGTCAAACACTTCGTAGCTGAAATCGGTGAGGTCAATTCGGGCGATTTTCCCATTCCCTCCCCCGGCCCAGAGTGCACCGAAGGCATGCTCGAGGGCTCCGCCCCGGGTCAACTCATCCTGCCCGAACTCAACAACCGTATCCATACGAAGCGTTTCAGGATCGAGACGCACAATCTTGGTGGGAGGTCCGTAGAGTATGATCCAGATAGAGCCGGCTGCAGTGATCAGGTCCTCGCCCTCGACAGCATCTTCGTCGAGCAGAATCCTCTCGTAGCAGAGGGTCTTCGGATCGATACGCAGTATCCGACAGGGTTTTGTTCGTGTTGAGGCCCAAAGATACCCCTCGAAATAGGCAAGACCGTGTATGTACGCGTCACCCTCCTCTAATACGGTGCTCTTTATCAATGACGCCGAAATGGTATCGGCGAACAGCCCGGTACCCGTGAAAGAGAGAGAGATGAACACCAAGGCGGCAATAGAAGCCTGTGTCTTTCTGCCCCTGTGATGTCGTGGCCATCCTGAATGTTTTGCCCGTGATGGAGTGGAGTTTGTTCTCATGGTTCTACTGCCTTTCGGTGTGTTGCATGCCGGTGGTTAAGCTTTAGTCTTTCATCATTGTACAGTATTGTATAAGCTGCTAAAATGCAAAGGCAATTTTTTTTTGTAAAAAGCATGAAATCATCTCTATTGAGTCAGGAATGGATTGGGTTCATGGATCAAACTGAAGAGCGGGGCGCCATGAAGGATACTCTACTCGTCGACACGCATGCGCATTTGGCCGATGATGCCTTTGATTCCGATCGTGATGAGGTCCTTCAAAGAGCGCGCTCAGCAGGTGTGGCCGCTGTGATAAGCGTGAGTGAATCGATCGAGGACGCCGAGAAAAACCTCAAGCTCTCTAGGATAAAGAGCATGATGCTGCCTGCGGCCGGTCTCTATCCCTCGGTACTCGATTCCCACAGGGCAGATGAAATGCTGTCTTTCATACGACGGGAAAGGGAAGACTTGCGGGCAATCGGTGAGGTCGGGCTCGACTACTGGGTTGTGAAAGAGGAGAAGGAGCAGGAAGTACAGCGCGAGATCTTTCAGAACTTCATCGACCTATCTATCGAGCTTGACCTGCCCCTCAACGTACACTCCCGGTCAGCCGGCCGGCATGTCATCGATGTGCTCCTCTGTCATAATGCGAAGAAGGTGCAGCTTCACGCCTTCGACGGCAAGGCATCCTATGCCCTCCGGGCTGTAGAGGCTGGATACTACTTTTCTATTCCGCCTTCGGTGATTCGTTCGACGCAGAAACAGAAGCTCGTCAGGCAGCTTCCCCTTCACAGCCTCCTTGTCGAGACCGACAGTCCGGTACTCGGGCCCAGCCGAGAGGAGCGGAATGAACCGGCCAATGTACTCCTTTCAGTGAAGGCAATTGCCGAGCTCAAGGGTGCAAGTGTTGAGGAGGTGCTGCAGGCAGTATCCCGTAATTTTCAGGATCTGTACGGCGTGGTAGGGTGAATTTTTCAAACTTTCTCCATGACAGAAAATACAATGCGGTTGTAAGACATGGATCAAGCAGGGTATAAATATTTTTCAGGTGATGCGTTTATGCCTTGACAATGAAGGGGAATATGGTATGCTTTGGCCGATTTCCATGCAGGGTTTATCATGAGGAGGAGAGGATGAAAGTCAGTATTGATGCCGATCTCTGCACAGGTTGCGGTACCTGTACGGACGATGTCCCGGATGTGTTTGAATTGGGCGATGAGATCGCCGAGGTGAAGCAGCATGATGTTCCTGCCGACCTCGAGGACGCGGTCAGTCAGGCCGCCGAAGACTGTCCGGCTGAAGCAATTATAGTCGAGTAGACCGCTTCACTCTCCTGTGTACCAGAGTATTTCATCATCTGATGCGCCTGCTCTCTGAGCCGCTGCACGCTCCCCCTGGGAATCCAGTAAATACTGGTTTCTTTCGGCAAGCAGGGGGGTGATTTCCGCCTATTTCCCCGTATATGTTCTCCACCAATATCTATTATACAGTAAGTTGATAAAAGCACCATTTTTGTAGTATTCTTTGTTGAGAGGGGATACATGAAACGTCACATTAAAATAACCGTATTCGGTATCGCACTGAACACCTTCCTCTTTCTCATAAAACTCCTGGGAGGCATCTTTTCCGGAAGCCTCGCACTGCTCTCAGACTCCTTCAACTCGCTGACCGATATACTTGCCTCGCTCGCCATCTTTCTTGCCGTGCGCATCGGAGCAAAAAAGGCCGATTCCGATCATCCTTTCGGTCACCGCAGGGCGGAGCCGATTGCCGGTCTCGTGGTAGCCATATTCGCCGCTATACTGGGGTTTCAGGTTATATCAGATGCATTTCGCGGTTTCTTTGAGCCGAGGGAGCTGGATATAAACCTGATTATATTTTCGATCATAGTCGTGAGCATTGCAGTCAAGGTGTACATGTACATACTGTTCCGGAGGGAGGGAAAACGGAGAAAGAGTCCGGCACTCATGGCTTCCTCCGTGGACTACCGGAACGATATCCTGGTGTCATGCTCGGTGCTTATCGGGAGCCTGTTCGGGTATATCGGATATACCATCGGAGACACCATCGTGGCGATTTTCATTGGAGCATTCATCGTGTATTCAGGGTTCAAGATCGGTATGGAAAACCTGGATTTTCTCATGGGCAAGGTGCCTGATGAGGATATTATCAACCATTTGAGGGAGAAGGCCCTTTCCATAAGAGGGGTGAAGCAACTCAACGATGTGCGCGCCCACTATCTCGGCAACTTTATACAGATTGAGATACACATCGAGGTGGACAGGCGCCTGATTACCGAGAAATCGCACGATATTGCAAAGAAAGTACACGATCTCCTCGAACAGGAGGAGATCGTGGATTACGCTTTTGTACACGTGGATCCTGTGTGATTGGAGACAGCTGCGCATGGACTACCCGAAGCTCCGACCGGTTGAGGCAATTCCGGCACAGGACAGGATGATATGCCTCCGTGATCCGGAGGGTTTCTCAGACAAGATCCTGCTGCTCCCGCCTGAAACATTCTTCATCATCTCCCACTTCGACGGCAACCACTCCATCCTGGACATTCAGGCAGCCTACACAACCCAGTTCGGTGACCTCATGTTCAGCGATAAGATACGGGAGATCATCGATCAGCTCGACAGCGCCCTGTTCATGGAAAGTGACCACTTTCAGGAGGTGAGGGACAAAGCTGTACAGGAGTTCCGAAGCTCGCCTCTACGGGCAGCATCCCATGCCGGACTGTCCTATGAGGCTGATGGGAATGGGTTGAGGAAACAGCTTGACGAGCTGTTTGCCGAACCGGGAGGGCCCGGCCTGCCGGATACTGCATCTTCCGGTGAAAGGCTCCGTGGACTGATCGTTCCTCATATTGACATCCGCCGCGGCGGCGCCTGTTTTGTTTCAGGTTACGCGGAGCTTGCGAGGGAGTGCAGAGCACGGATATTCGTGATACTCGGTATATCCCACGTACCCACAGGACGCCGTTTCGTACTCACCGACAAGGACTTCGACACACCACTCGGCGTAGCGTCGGCCGATCACACATTCATTGAGAAATTATCAAACAGATGCAGCAGAGATTACTTCGAAGACGAGTTCGTGCACCGGAATGAGCACTCCGTGGAGTTTCAGGCCGTGATGCTGAAATACCTGTACCCTGAAAGGGACGATCTGCGTATCGTTCCCATACTCTGCTCCTCAAAGGATGAGATTCTCACGGGCAAATCACCGGCTGAGGATTCCGAGTTTGGGGATTTCACGGGCGCTCTGCGTGAGATGCTCGACGAGCGCGGGTCAGAGGTCTGCCTCATCGCGGGAGTGGACCTGAGCCATCTGGGACAGCGCTTCGGGCAAAATATCACTATGACGCCGTCGTTTCTCAAGCAGGCAGAGGCGGAGGATATGCGCATGATCGAGCGCATCATCGATAGGGATGCTGATGGGTTTTTCAATCACATAAGGGCGGAGCGAGACCGCCGCAACGTGTGCGGAGTACCGGCAATTCAAACGCTTCTCGCACTCGGCGATACATACAGTGCCCGCCTTCTTCGATACGATCAGTCGGTTGATGAGCAGACTCAGTCCGTTGTCACCTTTATGGCTGCAGCATTCTATGCATAGAGATTCTTTATGTATTCTGGAATTGGTGTTGCGAAATGAAGTATTTGCAGGCGCACGATGGGTTCCGTCTCGATGGGATCTTCGTCGGTCTTGACAACAGCATACCATTTGTACCCCAGATGGCCGGTTTCTACGTGTACAGATTCCTATCGAACCAGGCAATCGAATGAAGACGGGAGTGGGTTAGCCGGAGCCCAATCCTTTCTTTTTTTTCTTCCTCTTTTCATAAAAATACATGGACAATCCCATGATGCTCATAATGTAGCCGATGCCGCAGAGAATTTTAACTGCCGGCACCCTGTCCTTGGGACGCTGGCTGTTTTGCAGCGAATGCTCACCATGTGCTGCAGCCGTTTCCTTTCCGCCTAGTTCCTCTGCAGAGAGGCGATAGGTTGCGCGGTGCCCCATGGAGGCGTCCAGTACAATGGTCAGATCATCCCCTTTGGGTACGGGAAAGCTGAATAATCCCTCTTCATCCGTTACCCCCTTCAGGAGGAGGGAGTCTTCACTGTCATAAACAGATACCGTGCCCTTCTGCACCACCCTCCCGTCGGGGAAATAGCTCTCGGTATGAACGGTGTCGCCCTCGACCCATGCGAAGATGTTTACCTTGTGTGCGAAGGCTGGCATGCTAAGAAGAAGGACAACGAGCGCGGTAACGATGGCGTGGAGCAGCCTATTTCGATGCAACATCTTCCCCTCCTCTGAATGTGTCGCTGAGAGAGGCCCCCAGGATTTCCGGTTTTACCCTCCTCATGATCGAGAGAATAAAAACACTCATCACAGCTTCAATTCCCATGATGGGCAGGTTTGCAATGAGAATAAGCCTCGCCATGGTTGTGAACTCCTCTCCGGAAAACAGGAGCGAAAAGGCAGTGCACAGGGATGAGAGAAGAACGGCAAAGGCTCCGGCACATGCCGCTCCCGCCAGGGGCAGCCAGTTGCCTTCTCTTCTCACCAGGGGGCCAAAGACGAGGTAGACGATGATTGCAGGCAGGGCCATGTTTATCGTGTTTACCCCAAGAACAGTGAGCCCTCCGTGCTGAAACAGAAGTGATTGGAGAAGAAGCCCGACGAGTATGGCGGGAAAACATGACCATCCAAGGAGAAGGCCCATGAGACCGAGAAAGAGAAGGTGCACGCTTGACGGCCCAATGGGCAGATGGATGAGGGAGGCGACAAAGAAAGCCGCTGTCATGACGGCGACCCTGGGCATCTGATCCATATCCATCTTCTTAAGGCCTACCGCAGTTCCGCCGGCAGCAAGGACCGCACCTGCAATGAGTACTTCCGCAGAGAGAACACCATCGGATATGTGCATGCGCGAAATCTCCTCTTTATCTCATTCATCCGGACAGGATTGATGAAACCTGTGCGGGATATCTGCTTCACAATCACGCCGTTTGTGGCTTGCAGCTTGTCAGGGCATGTCATACACCTGTATCCAGAATACAGCCCCGATTTCAACGGGGTACTCTCTCCCGTCGTTGTGCCGGATTTTCTTCCTGTCCCTGCTGAGTGCGGCAAAGCCCCACCAGCCCGCCTTCGGACATGCGTAGGTGAACACACCCTTCGAATCGGCCCGTATGACCTGCGTGACGAAGGGGTCGGCAGGTGGTTCTATGCCGCCCTCTGCGAAGTACTCGACCTCGACCTCGGCATAGGGGACGGGCTTTCCATGGGCTTTCACCATGCCCTGAAACACGTTGCCCGTCCATATACCGTAGGGCCTTGTAAGCGGTATGATCTCTGTCTTCAGACCTATTTCTTCGTCCCATCCCTCTTCCAGACCGAAGGCATGTACGACTGTTTTCGTGTAATGAATGATGAAGCTTTGTTCAGCCGGTTCAAAGTAGGGGGAAGGTTCCACGTAAAAGACATAATCACCGGGTCGCTTTATACGGTAATTCGTTTGCCATGCAGAGAAACCCCCCAGTTTCCGCATTGTCAGTGTACCACGTAAATCCTCAGTTCTTCCGCGAACCTTTACACCGAAGGCAACGGGTTTCACCATGTCCATATAGTGGCCTTCGAAGGGATGCATGAAGATGAGGTCAAGCTGCAGGTCTTTGCTGTCCCCAGCCATGATCATATCGTCGGAGGGGATAAGACACTGGAAATGGGCGAAGGCAGAGCTGCCGAACAGCAGAATGAGGAAAATGACGGTTGTTTGCACCAGGGAGAATAACAGTTTCATGGTCTTTCATGCTTTCATAATGGGGCTGTACATATAGTCGTGCCACTTTTCACATAAATAGTAGCACGATTTTGGGCCGACAGTCAACAAGATTATGAAAGAATCACTAGAGGGGCACACACATAAGTACCACCCTTGAGGGGCACCTCACTATCACCCTGTACCGGGTGGTAGCGCTAAAAAAACGGTGCAGGTTGAGGAAGAGTAGTGAATGTAATCACATGAACCAATAAGATCAGTATGTCATCAAATGAAGAAATCCTTATTTCAAGTGAACGACCTTGCCGGTGTCGTAGGATTCCACTGCGGCAAAACAGATTTTCAGGCTGTTTACCGAGTCGTCGACATGATCGTTCAGATCAGCGGGTGAGCTGCCCCGCTATGTCAATGGATAATTCGTCGATAAAGGTATTGTTCGGATTGAAGAATTTGTGCTCGTCGAGCACCTGGCCGAGCCCCGCGCCTTCTTGTACCGCCGTATGCAGGTTACGCGGCAGGGCTGCCTGGCGGCCGGGATGCTGCAGCTGTACTGCGCAGTTGGCTCCATAGCGATGCTTGAAGTGGCTCATTGCAGTCCTCGTGTTTTCCGGTAATTCCTCATCCACCTTACCACTAAATTGATCTGAATGCAAATGAGTAAGGGGAAAGGAAGTATTTTGCCGCGGCTTTCACTAGTCAAAATAGTTATCGATCTGTGTACTATCCAGTGAATTGGTCAAAATTGGTACCTGATACGAATGTAATCAGCAAGAGACAAAAATCTATTTGACAAAAGGTCGGAGCCGGAATTAATATAATGTCTACTTTTAATCGCGCATTTGCATCCGTTTCAGACATGAAACGAAAAAAATTTTTATGGAGGTAGCATCATGAAGAAGTTTCTCGTATTGCTGATCACCATAGCTGTGCTATCCAGTTTTGCTGTTGCTGTCTTTGCCGGCAGTGATAGAGGAAGGAAGGACGAAGAATTAACCATCGGCGTTGTGATTCCCTATGAGATTGGCTGGTTCACCGCTTTCCATCAGGGATTTGAGCTTGTCGCGACTGCTGAAGGTGCCAAGGTCAACTGGCAGTACAATAACTACAAAGCCGATGAGGAAACCAAAGCTGTCCAGAACCTGATAACCCTGGGCGTCGACGGCATGAACATCACCTCGGTCAGCCCTGCTGCTGCCGAGTACTCCAGCCGCCTGGCAAACGAGGCGGGCATACCGATTCAGATCACCGAGAGCGGCATTGCTGACGGCAAAGGGAAGCCCTTTGCAGATGTCGACTTCAACTGGTTTGAGATCTATCACACCGTTGCCGAGAGTATACGGACCGATGTGTCGGGCGATCTCAAGGTCATCTGGATACAGGGATTTGCCGGCACCCCGCCGGTTATGCAGGGCATTCAGGGCTTCGAGGAAAAGATCGCCGGGTTGGATGGAATTGGTCTTGCCACTGATGTGCAGTACGGTAACTATGCAACCGCACCCTCTCTGGATATTACCAAAACCCTCGTGCAGTCAGGTGTTGAGTTCAACGTCGCGATCGGCGCCTGCCAGGAGATCACCGATGGTATCATTCAGGGACTCAAGGAAGAGAACGTGAACCTGAACGACGTCGCCATCGTGACCGTCAACGGCGGCCCCATGGACATCGAAAACTTTAAGAAGGGCGATCTGGATTATGCCTTGAGCCTTTCTCCCGGTCTCCACGGCATGATCTGCGCCAAGAACCTCATCAACTATCTGAAGGGCGAACCCTATCAGAAGAAGAGCTACTCTCCGATCGTATGGGTCAACAGTGACAACTGGGAAGAACTCCTGATTCCCTGGGATGTGGATGAGAGCTGGTTTCCCGTGGTCGACGAGTTCGTGAAAACCGGTAAATACAAGCCGGAACTTCGAAGCATGTAATTTCTGTTTTATGTCCAAGTAGCGTATTCGGGGGTCTCTCTCTTGATGGAAGAGACCCCTTGATTTTTATCCGCATGTACTACATCATATAATTCATTGAAATCAGGGGAATGGGTTGCAAACAAAAAACATCCTCGAAGCTGTAGAGGTAAACAAGAGTTACCCCGGCGTACAGGCGCTTGATGCGGTTGATTTTGATTTGCGCTACGGGGAGGTGCAGGCCCTTGTCGGACAGAATGGGGCGGGAAAATCCACCTTCATCGAGATCATTGCGGGTTCCATAAAGCCTGATTCAGGGAAGATTACCCTTGAGGGGGAGGAATACACCCATCTCGACCCGTCTGCCTCCATCGAGATAGGTATACAGACCGTGCATCAGGAGAACCAGCTTGTCGAAGAGTTGTCTGTGGCGGAGAATATCTATCTCTACAATCTGCCGAAAACCCGTTTCGGGTTCGTCAAGCTTGCCACCTGCATCGAGGCCGCTGAGGCACTTTTTGAAGAACTGGGTATTGATATTCCAGCCGGTACGAAACTTACCGAACTGACCCCCGTACAGAAGAAACTGATCAGCATTGCAAAGGCCTTTTCGAGAAAGGCAAGGATTCTCATCCTCGACGAGCCGACTGCGGCCCTGGATACCAAGGGCAAGGGCATACTCTTCGAAATCGTCCGCAGGTACACGCAGAAGGGCCTCAGTGTCATATATATCTCTCATCACCTGGGCGAGATATTCGAGATCTGTGACCGGGTTACTATCTTCAAGGACGGAAGGAGAATCAATACCCACACCGTGAAGGAAACGGACATGAACACGATTGTTCAGGAGATGATCGGGAAATCGACCATGTCCCTTATTACCAGAAGCTCCATCGAGGGGCTTGACTCGGTGACAGAAACACTCGAGATACATGATTACCATCGAGAAGGCCTGGTGGAGCATGTCTCCTTTTCGGTGCGAAAGGGAGAGATATTCGGCATTGGCGGTCTTGTGGGAGCGGGAAGGACTGAGCTTGCCCGCATGATCTTCGGTCTGGATGAGAAGGATTCGGGAAGCCTTATGTATTGCGGCAGCGATGTCACACCCTCCGATCCCCATGATGCCATCGGGAAGGGAATCGGACTGCTCACTGAAGACCGGAAGGACAACGGCCTTGTGATCATACGCCCCATCTTCGAGAATGTAAGCCTGGTCCGTTTTGCAAAAAGTAGGGGCGAGTTCATGAACCTGACGAGAGAACGGGTGGAAACCGAAAACATATCCAAACAGCTCAGCGTGATTACACCTAGCATATCCCAGCTTGTGGTCAACCTGAGCGGGGGGAATCAACAGAAGGTCGTGCTCGCCAAGTGGCTCTATGCGGAGGCTGAAATTCTCATATTCGATGAACCCACGGTGGGTATCGATGTGGGCAGCAAGAGCGAGATTTACGCTTTGATGGATGACCTGGCCAGGAGGGGTAAGATAATCATCATGATATCCTCCGATGATCCGGAGCTCATCTCGGTGTGCGACCGGGTGGGTATCATGAGGCTTGGCAGGCTCGTGGCCATACTGGATGGTGACGAGATCACCGAGGAGAACATCTTAAAATATTCCATGGGTGTTGGCCAAAAGGACTGAAGATGAAGATCAAAGCATTTACCAAAGAGGGACGAGGAAAGAGGATTAATCAGTCCACCATGCTGATTATCATGATCGTCGTGGTCGCCATCGTGGCAACGATCGTAAACCCAAGATTTCTGCGCATTACAAATATCATCAATATATTTCAGCAGATTTCGGTCCTGGGAATCGTAGCATGCGGCGTGGGGATGCTCCTCGTTTCCGGTCACATCGATATCTCGGTGGGAGCCCAGGTTTCACTTATCGGTATTATACTAGCCGGCATCATACAACACGCCGGGGGCATAGCGCCTGATGCACCCAATGCGTGGCTTCAACCACTTGCCATTCCCCTGGCATTCATTGTGTCCTTTGCCGTCGGATTTGTGATGGGTATTATAAATGGGATCGTTGTGATCAAATCCCGGGTAACCTCCTTCATCATTACCCTCGGCTTCGGTTCGGTATACAAGGGCATTGCCCTGCTCGTGAGCGGAGGTGCTTCGTACATGCTGTTCGGACGGTTCGAGTGGCTGGGCAGAAGCAGGCTATTGAACTACATCCCCGTTCCCATACTCTTCTTCCTCAGCGCCGTCCTGCTGACACACGTCATCCTGAAGTACCTGCGTTACGGGCGATTTCTCTACGCCATCGGCGGGAACAGAAAAGCAGCATATGTGTCGGGTATCAACACCGACAGGGTAATCCTGCAGGCCTATGTGGTGTGCGGCCTGCTGAACGCTCTGGCCGCATTGATACTCATTTCACGTGTGGGCTCGGCACTGGCCACCACCGGGGAAGCCTACGCGCTTGACGCCCTGGCCTCTGTCATCGTTGGCGGTGTGGCCATAACCGGCGGCAAGGGAAATGCCCTGAGCTTTTTTCTCGGCGTCGTTCTCATCGGCCTGTTGGGGAACGCCCTGATCATCATGAACGTGAACCCATATGTGCGGGACGTGGTGATTGGCACTATCATCATAGCCGCAGTGACCGTCAGCCACCTCACGGGGGAAAGAACCTAGAGCTGCAATGCAACCGGTACCCTATGCAGGATTCTGACGTGGGGTTAAAATCCGCTCATTCGGGACGAAAAGTGATAATTTCAAGAAGGAGTACCTATGGATAAGATCGACCTGCTGTCAACGGTAAAGGGTTCTCTGTTTGAAGGATTCTATCCGGAGGCCTGGAATCTCGAAAAGATCGACGCCTGCTGCAGTCATAAGCCCGAGGATGTGTTCAAGAGGGAG
>JAGLSF010000409.1 GCA_023136305.1 Spirochaetota bacterium | reverse complement strand
GGCGGCGGTATCCGCACCATGGGTGCATTTATACCCATTATATTCACCATGTTCTTCATGCTCTCCATTCTCGAGGACTCGGGGTACATGGCTCGGGCTGCTTTCGTCATGGACCGCTTCATGCGCTGGATCGGTCTTCCCGGAAAGGCCTTTGTCCCCCTTCTCGTGGGTTTCGGGTGTACCGTGCCTGCCATTATGGCAGCGCGGACCCTTGAAAACCGACGTGACCGAATACTGACCGTATTCATCACGCCCTTCATGTCCTGCGGTGCACGGTTCCCCGTCTATGCGCTTTTCGCTGCGGCTTTCTTTCCCCGAGGAGCAAATTTCGTCGTTTTCTCTCTGTATGTCGTAGGAATAGTACTCGCCATTCTTACCGGTCTCCTCCTCAAGGGAACCCTGTTCAGGGGTGAACCGACACCCTTTGTGATGGAACTGCCTCCCTACCACTCGCCGCGCTTCAGGCATATCATGTATCACTCATGGAACCGGCTGAAACTCTTTATGCTCAGGGCACGGATTCTCATACCCATGATTATTTTTTTAAGCCTCCTCAACTCCGCAGGCTCAGACGGAACGTTTGGAAACGAGAATACTGAAAAATCGGTTCTGTCGAGGATAGGAAAGACTATCACCCCGGTGTTCAGTCCCATAGGGATTGAAAAGGAGAACTGGCCGGCCTCGGTTGCCCTGTTCACCGGCCTCTTTGCCAAGGAGGCTGTGGTGGGTACACTCAACGCACTGTACAGTCAGATGGACATGGCAGGCGTGGACACCGGGGAGGCTGAATCGGCCTTCGACTTATGGGGTGGTATAACCCACTCTCTGCGTACCATTCCCGAGAACCTGGCGGCACTGGGCCCTGCACTGGTCGATCCTCTCGGTGTCAGACTTGGTGAAGAGATTGTCGATGAGGATGCTGCTGCCCGGGCATTGGAGGTTGAATCCAGTGTGTTCTATTCAATGCGGAAACGATTTACCGGCGGCACTGCACAGGCATACGCCTACATGCTCTTTGTACTCATATACGTTCCCTGTATCGTTGCTGTTGCAGCCATGGCACGTGAGATCGGTATGGGATTCACGATCTTCAGTGTTCTGTACCTCTCGGTACTGGGTTGGATTGTGTCCACCCTCTTTTATCAGCTAACCGTGGGTCATCAGATACTCTGGATTGCCGCCCCCCTCGCACTTATCGCAGTGATATTCGGCGTGTTGCATGCCCTTGGAACCGGGGACCGCTTATAATGCCTAGATTGCCCATTTCAGTCATGACCAGCCGCTCGAGTTGTCCGCTCGGTAAGTGCAACGAGCCACTGGTGCACAGGCAGGAGTTCTCTGAACACCCCCATGCAGTGATCGGCCAATCCCTCCGAAAAGAGGATGTCGGGAATTGGCTCCGTTTTCCCGATATGCAGGCCGTTGTAGAGCATGAGCTCCGCCCGTGTATGGGCCCCGTCGTATCCTTGTGGTACGCGTTTGTAGTGCTTACATCCGATGGAGTATAACTTCCTGCCGCGAACCTCTTCAAGAATAGCGGCTAAGCTTTCCCCGTGCTCAGGATGCACGACCGATTGACGATAGTCGTGCAGCATCTGCTTGACACCTCTTGTATAATAATAATATAGCCTATTGACTTAGC
>JAGLSF010000408.1 GCA_023136305.1 Spirochaetota bacterium | reverse complement strand
GTCACATAATCTTCACTCTTTTCGATCTGGAAGTACTCCTTCAGGTTGGTACTGGCCCCCCGTGTGAGGGATGTACACATGGTTGCACCACAATCGATGGGGACCTTGTCCGGTTCCCTGTGTTCCAGTGATGCAACCACCCTCTCCCGCGGAGTCATTGGTTCACCCTTCTCCCTTCCGGAGCCGTAGAATTGCGACAAACACTTCATTGAGACAAACTCTTCAGATAAGGGTGCCTGAAGAGTACGCATCTTTCCTCTAACGGACGTGTTCAAGAATTGTGCATACGCTCTAGTTATAGTGTATACTGAATGATACGGTCATTTCAACCAGCACCCCTACATGTCACAGTGTAAAGAGTGAAGGATGATCAAAGGGGAGGATGTGCCGACATGCAGATGAGGAGGCCTTTCAATGGATGTTGGAGATCTGGAACTTGTGGGAGAGGAGAGGAATCGAGTCTCATTCTCGAATGTTCCAAGCCCGATATCATGAGCGACAGCATTTTTGACGATCCCAAGATATCCGCAGTTCTTGACCGTTTTTCCTGACAAGGAGATCACTCCTAAGATCATGGAAACGCGATACAGCCTGTACGGATTTATTATCATTGAGAGGGAGAACTACCTTGGGTGGATTCAGCATGTGGGAGACTTCAATGATACGGGAGAGATGATGTACCTGACGGGAAGGGCCTATATCCATGAAAAATACGATGTGCTGCTCCTGGGAAAGAGTAAAACCCTGGAAACCGATGCCTTGTTGCATACCTTCGATGATGTGGAACATTATCTGGAATCCCTGCCAAAGTGGGAAAAAACAGAGTATTACGTGAAACTCGCCGATCTGGGGCTCCACTCCCTCCTCGAGTGCAAAACGGGGGAGCCGGTGTACAGTGAAATTAATCAGGCAATTCTTCGAAGCCTCGTCACCGGTGAGAACTCATAAGAATCAGAAAAAATAGGTAAGTAAACTTTCAATCATGGTAAAAGGTAATCGCTTACCTAATGGTTTTTACCTATACAATTCCACAGCGCGGCATCTGGCAGGCTTCCGCCTTCGTGGCTCTGCCTGCACTTGTACTTCCATGTACTTCGGCCGCAACCAACACAAAGTTTTTTTAAGCATACGCCGCGCTGTACTTTATTAAAGCTTCTCGCGCCCTGCGCGACCGAAGGGAGTGCCCGTGGTACGAGACTTTCAGAGGAATGGTATAGGCATGGCAACGAAATAAGCAGTTATTTAAAATCAACAAGCTGGTACAAAAACAGGAATTTTAATAGATAAAACCATACTATTCGAAGAACGGCGGCCTGCCGCCGTCCATAAAAAAATGAGGATCTACCGAGGAGGCGAGGTATGAAAAAGACGATGAGAGCAGCAGTCTGCAAGGACTTTGAAACCATCGAGATCAAGGATGTGCCGGTGCCCGAACCGGGCAGGAATGAGGTACTGGTGCAGGTTAGGGCAACCGGCCTGTGTGGTTCCGACCTGCATGGATATGAAGGAACGCATCCCATGATTGAGTGGCCCGTGATTCTGGGCCATGAAGCTTCAGGTATCGTCGCTGCCTGTGGTGATGACGTACAAGGGTGGAACAGCGGGGATGAAGTTGTCATCGAACCACTCTTTACCTGTGGAATCTGC
>JAGLSF010000407.1 GCA_023136305.1 Spirochaetota bacterium | reverse complement strand
ACCCCGAAGGTGTGTCCATGTTCGAGCCTATCGGAGGTTCGGCCCCGAAGTATACGGGTCAGAACATGATCAACCCCCTGGCCGCAATCTCAGCGGCACAGATGATGCTCGACGTGCTTGGTGAGGAGAAGGCATCGGCTTCTCTGGAAAAGGCCATCATTGCCGTACTGGCTGAGCTCAAGGGCATGGGTGCCGGAAAGATGGGCTTCACCACGTCAGAAGTCGGCGATCTTGTTGTGCAGGCCATCGTGTGATCTCGCTTCTTGCAGATTAGGCTTGACGAACTGGCAATGATAAGGGTATGGTGAAATCAGGCATCACGTCAATCAGACATATCTAATCGGGAGGTTCAGGATGAAGGAGATTCTACAAAACCTCTATCACGCCGGCATTGGCTTCACCAAGCTGAGGAAGGAAGACATCGACAAGGTATTCAACGAGCTCAAGAGCCGCGGAGAGGTCGATGAAGGGGACAGGGAATTCTTCATCGCCAGCGCACTCCAGAAACTCGAGAAGACGGGCAAGGAGATCTCTGAGAAGATAATGAGTACCGTCAATCCCAATCTGGAGAAACTGGGGGAGCTGAATGCAAAGGTGGACGAACTCATCAAGGAGATCGATGCCCTGAAGAAACGGAAGACCTGAGGATTCAGTTGAAGCGTTCCTGCCACCGTATCTCGCGCTCGAGGCCGAGATTTCGGTACTTCACCCGCTGCACAAAGAGCGCAACTACCATCACCACATTCGTATACATGATGATAATGGGAAAGATGAGGAAGGCCCGGTTCAGTAAACCGCAGACCACGAATATGGTCAAATGTATGGTATCACCAATCATGGTCCAGAGCTTGGTCGGCACTCTCATTTCATTGTAGTACAGCTCCCGGGTTTGAGGATCGATATTTTCTGTATCTGGGAACTGCTCGTAAAAGTTCGTACCGTAGGGTATGTAACCGATAGATACCACCCGAGATTCCATCTTGGAGAACCATAAGAATATCCTCCCAAGCATGCTTGAAAGCCGACTGTTGTTCATCTCAAGCTGTTCAATTTTTTCCTTTAGCTTATCAAGGCTGTCAAGCTGATCAATGCAATCGGGCCTGGCTATGGTGATGAAGACGCTTTTGAAATGATCGAAGAAGGCCATATGAAGATACATGGATATCTGAGCCGAAAGGGCAAGAACGAAGGGAAGTGCAGTACCTGTGTGCCGATAGAGCCCGATCGCCACACCCCAGTATACTGAACAGTGAGTTGCCAGATCAGCGAGGGAATCGAGGATTCTGCCCAACTTCGAGCTGCGGTTCGTCAGACGTGCAAGCTGGCCATCGGCACAGTCGAATATGATCATGAACTGCAGGAGCAAACCTGCCCACATGATGTCGGGATACCTGCCACGGGAAAACATAAACCCTGAGGAGACACCGCAGAGCAGGGAGAGAAGCGTGACGAAATTGGGGGTCGTTTTCAGTTTTTGTAAGACTTTGGCCACCAAAAAAGCAAGCGGCCTGTTGAAGAGCTGGTTTATCAGCTCCTCTGTTTCGGGAGGTTTGAGAGATTTTCGGTACTCATTTTTCAGCTGCAGGAAATATGTACGGTTTGCTATTGATCCCACCCCCTTACCCTAGTATGTTGTACTGGATTTATGCTATTCCT
>JAGLSF010000406.1 GCA_023136305.1 Spirochaetota bacterium | reverse complement strand
CCCGCAGACGGCAGTACCTCCTGGTCCGGGTGGCGTGCAATGCAGGCTTGGGATGTGGAAGATGCACAGCTTATGATTGTTTCGCCTTCCAGAAAAGTGCTCTCCAGGTGGAGTGTCAAGCCGGAGGGCCTGGTGATGTACTCAGGCCCAGGTGTGTATGAGGGCAGTCTGGTGGAATGGAACGGTGAAAGCGATGCAGACCTGAAGGACAAAATACCGCTTACCAGCCTGAGGCCTCTGGACGTGATATATCAGATGCGGGCAAAGAGCATACCTGGCATTGTTTCCGATTTCATCGGTACCCTGCCCGGGGTGCGTGACCGCTTTGACCTGCCGGATGATGTACGATGGGAAAACTACGCGTTCAAGAAATACCCAGGCGAGCACTGGGGTTTTATGATAACCCCCAGGCAGGGAAAATTGCTGCGGGACATGCTTAAAAAAGGCTCTGTGAAACTCCGGGCAGAGATAAAGAGCCGAACCTACAATGGGATCATGAAATCGGCAACCGGCGTCATCAGAGGAACAGACCCCAGAGAGGGGGATGTTCTGATAACGACACATCTATATGAGCCCGGTGCAAATGACAACGCTTCGGGGGCAGGCCTTGCCCTGGAGATTGCAAGGAGCCTCAATGCGTCCATAGAAGAGGGTATTGTGCCGAGGCCACGCAGAAATATCAGGTTCCTCTTCAACTGGGAGGGCTTCGGGCTTCTCGCCTGGACACATGCGCATAGGGACCGTATCTCGAGCATACTCGGGGGGGTCAATATCGATGAGCTGGGGGTGGATCAGTCACAGGGACATTCTATCCTGCATCTCTTCATGCCGCCTGCTGCAAACAACTCCTGTATAGGGTATCTTCTCGCGCATCTGTGCGAAGAGTTGCTGACACCGGCACTGCGCTGGAAAGCCGTTGCCGACCGTGCTGAAATCATCAACGACGCCATCACGGCAGACCCGCATATTGATATTGTACTTCCCACGCTCATACAGTATCCGTCACGACACTATCACGCATCGTCGGACAGAATCGAAACGCTCAGCGCCGAAACCATGGAACTCCTTGGAAACCTCTGTGCCACACATCTATATTTCCTTGCCAACGCAGGAAACAGAGAGGCCGGGTATCTTGCACGGATTGTCACGCAGGCATTTCATAACAAACTGCACTCCCTCGAGCTACGTCTCATGGAGGGATCATGGTTCTTCGATCTTCAAAGAACCCGTACCTGGCTCAAAGAATTTTTCACAGGCTCAATCCCCTCCCTGACAACATGCGGTCTCGGCAACCATGATGCAAAGGCCCTCGAGGAGGAGTTTGAGACCCTGCTCGACACCTGGTGCAGCCGATGGAAGGCCCTCTTTAAATCTGAAATTTCTCGAAAGGTTTCTTCTAAAGATATGAAGCGTGCCTCCTCGATGATACTCAAACGGACCACCCTCGGTGCCCCCATGCCCCCCGAAATCCAGCTTCCACCCGAAGAATCACGCATCTTTTTCAGTACCCTGTATGAACACAACCTGGATCTCGTGTTCCTCAGGCTTTTTTACTGGGCTGATGGAAAGAGATCACTGATGGAGATCATCGAGCGGTTGGAAATCGAGCTGGACGAGCTGTACAGAGACACATCCATCGCACGTACAGGTACCGGATTACTGATCGACAG
>JAGLSF010000405.1 GCA_023136305.1 Spirochaetota bacterium | reverse complement strand
CTCGTCAGGAGACCCTTTTCAATATCCGCCACGTAGTAGGGGTACATGTACTGATCGAACCTTCCAGGCGAAATCGACACCCCGTTGTCGTATATCTGCGGCAGGAGCTGGAGAAACCAGAAGGACTGCAGGGCTTCCTGAAAGGCGCGGGCCGGATGTTCCGGTACCCGCTTACAGATTTCAGAAATTCCTATCAGCTCCTGTTTCCTCACTGCATCCTTCTCATCCTTGGCCATGTCCCACGCCTTCATGCCGTAGCGGTTGGCAAAGGCAATTGCAGACTCGCACATACTCATACATGACTCGTAGAAGAGCATCTTCCGGTAGTCCTCGGGCCGCCACAGCTCGAGTTTACTGAGCCTGGTTTCGATGTCAGCGATGATGCCCCTGAGGCCCCCTCCCAGCACCTTTCGGTAATCGAGCGCCACATGCCCCAGACCGTTGTCCTCATGCCCGCTTATGTTGAACACGTTTGCAACGAACCGCTGAAGCCTGATCTCCTCGGTCACGTAGGAGTGCACCCTGTCAGAAAGGGTCCTCCCCTTCCAAAAGGGATAGATATCATCCAGAAACTCACGTTTCACCTCCCCTGGAACAATGAACCGGTCCTGCGGCCGGGTCTCGAAGAGGTCGATCTCATCCCTGATCCACTCGACGGCGAACTCCGGATAGAGTGGTGCGCTTCGCTGTCTGGATGCCTGATGACCCACGATGAGCTCATCATCCAGAATGTAGACGCTCATATTGCGCATGATGCTTTCGAAAGCCTTTGCGCGACGCGTCAAAATATGTTCATGCTCGGTTTCACGGTAGGACTGCGTCACGAACCGGGCCCGCTCGATGCACAGGTAGGGACGGGCGGATATGACACGACTGCGCAGTCGCTGCCCCCGTTCATACTCGGCTGTTCCCTCTTTCAGGACATGATCGGATTGTACGCTGAACCTTCCAGCATCGATTCCTACAGGAGCTGTTGTATCAGCCATGGGGGTCTCCCGGTCTCTGCATGCGTTTGATTCATTATACCATAAAGAAAAAGGAGTGACATTTCTTCGATGAGCGTCACTCCTCGTGTTCTACAATATATCCGAAAAAAATCTATTGCTACTGCTTTACCGCACCGAGGGCCAGTCCTCGGATGATGTATTTATTTGCAAAGATCGTGACAATGAGCGGCGGGATCATGATCACGAGCGAGTTGGCCGCAATGTCCCAGTAGAGGGGCCCCCGCAATGTGGTGAGGCCTGCCATGCCAACTGGAAGGGTCTTTGCGGCCTTGAAGGTGAGTGTCAGCGCGATCAGGAACTCGTTCCAGCAGAAGATGAAGGAGAAGAGAAAGGCAACGGCAATACCCGGCACGGCCATGGGTATGATGATTCGGAACAACGCCCTCCATCGGGTCGCCCCATCGACCATGGCCGCCTCCTCGAGCTCCTTCGGCACGTCGGCGAAGAACTCCTTCACGATCCAGGTAACGATGGGCAGGTTCATAATGGCGTAGACGATGATGAGGCTTGGCAGCTTGTCGATGAGCCTCACCCAGGTAAAGAGAAGGAAAAAGGGCATGGCCAGTGCAACGGGCGGAAACATCCTCTGTGAGAGTATGAAAAAGGAAATGTCGTCGTTTTTCCATTTCGTGTATTCGAAACGCGTGAGAGCGTAGCCCGCCATA
>JAGLSF010000404.1 GCA_023136305.1 Spirochaetota bacterium | reverse complement strand
CCCTCGTACAAACGGCAGTATATGTCGTAGAGTTCCTCATATATTTCGACGTTCTCCTGTACCGGCTCATAAACCGAATCTACGACTACCATTCTGCTCACAGCATCTCTGATATCTTTGAAACACCCAGAGCCCGTACCGGCAAATATCGCTGCCCCGAGAAGAGCCGCATCGGTGATCTTCAACGTTTCGACGGGCCTGTTGTACACATCGGCCTGTATCTGATTCCAGATGGGTGATTTTGTAGCTCCCCCCATAATACGTATGGTGTCGACCTCGATCCCCGAGGAGAGCATCGAGGTTAGAATATCCTTCATTTCAAGGGTAATGCCTTCTATGAACGCCCGAGCAAGGCAGCCCCTGTCATGGGCAAACGTGAGACCGGTCAGTGTTCCTCTGGCATGTGCGTTCCATCGCGGTGCGGTAGCGCTGGCAAGATAGGGAAGAAACACCAGCCCCTTCGCACCCACAGGCGTTTTTTCTATCAGCTCATTGATCAATTCATAAGGGTCCCTGTTCTGCTCCTGTGCACGCTCCTTTTCCAAAGTGGCGATCTCGTCACGGAACCACCTAAATACACCCGCTGCACCCGCCTGAAGACCCTCTAGCTGCCACTTTCCATGAATGGCGTGATTGGTGACCATACTCATGCCTGAGGGGTCGCGGAAAGGTTCGTCAAGATAGGTGATCGCAATGCCGCCTGTACCCATGGAGACCGACAAATATCCCGGTTGAACGATACCGGCACCCACCACAGCGCTGTTCTGATCGCCTGCACCGACACAGAGCGGTGTACCTTGTGTAAAACCGGTTTTTTTCGACACCTCCGCGGTAACGTCACCCACCCGGGTTCCTGATGGTTTGGGGAGAGGAAGCATGGCGGCATCAATGTCGAAGGATTTCAATAAACGCTCGCTCCAGGAAAAATTGTCCGTATCCCAGAACCCGAAGAATACCGAATCTGGAACATCCTCGTAGAAGTCATCTGCACCAAGCGCCTTCAGCGAAAAATCGTGCATCTGGACGATTCTTTGTACCCTTTTCCAGGCCTCGGGCTCATTCTTTCGAAGCCAGAGGATTTTCGAGAGTATCCATGTTGCACCGAGGGGAAGGCCTGTCAACTGATAAAACTCATCAGGCGATAGAATGGCACTGATGTCTTCAAGCTCAGCGGTGGTCCTGGCATCCTGCCAGGAGATCATGGGCCTGACCGGCCTGCCCTCGCCGTCGACGAATATGGTGCAGCTCCTCTGGGCTGACAGGCTGACTGCGCAAATTTCAGAGGGATCAATGTCGGACTTCTCGAGGGCTTCTCTGGCTGATTCGAGAGCACTCGAGACAAGCAGGTCCGGGTCCTGCTCGACCCAGTTCGCCTTCGGATATGAACAGGTATATTCACGGTATCCGCTGGCTATCATACCGCCCTGCATATCAAACAGTGCGGTTTTAGCTCCTGTTGTACCAATATCGATACCTGCAAGGTACCTATCCGGCATAAAATCTTCCTCCTACCGACGTTTAATCCATTCCTTGAGTTTTCTATCGAGAAGAACCGCAAAAACCAGTACAATTCCCTTGATCACACTCTGATAGAAGGAAAGCACGTTGAGAAGGTTCAAGCCGTTTCCGATAACTGCAACTATGAATGCCCCAATCAGCGTACCGAGAACCGAG
>JAGLSF010000403.1 GCA_023136305.1 Spirochaetota bacterium | reverse complement strand
TCAAGCGCAAGGACGTGCAGGCACTCATAGAGGCAGTGTCCCGACGTGCCGTCCTGCAGGTGTATCTCAATGATGTTATCGAGCCCCGGCTCCAGGAAATTCCTGACGAGCAGATTGAGGCTATTTACAACCAGAACAAGAAGCTCTATGCAGGCGTGGACATCGACGTTGCTCGCCAGGACATACAGATGAAACTCCTTCAACAGCAGTACAACAACCACCTCAACGATTTGATCGACAGCCTTTTGGGAGAGGCGAAGGTCATCCATAATCAGGATGTGCAGCTGTAAATGAGCGTCGATATCAGAGGTATTATCAGCGAGCAGCTTGGTGAAATCATCAACCTACCGGGAGATCGTATACGGTCCATCCTCGAAATCCCACCGAATACCGAGTTGGGCGATTTTGCCTTTCCCTGCTTCACCCTTGCCCGTGACCTGAGGAAAAACCCGGCTGACATTGCCCGTGACCTTCAGGACAGACTGAGCGAACAGCCCCCCGCAAACAGCATACTGTCACGTGCGGAATCAAAGGGTCCCTACCTGAACCTGTTCATAGACCGCCCCTCCGCTACACTGCAGATACTCTCGTCACTCCATGATACGGATTTTGCAGATCTTTTACAGGAGGGACAGGGAAAGACCGTCATTGTTGACTATTCTTCTCCAAATATCGCCAAGCCTTTCGGTATCGGCCACCTTCGCTCCACCGTCATTGGCAATTCCCTGAAAAAGATATATGAGTTCCTGGGGTACAGAGTAATCGGCATAAACCATCTCGGGGACTGGGGTACACAGTTCGGAAAGCTCATCGTCGCATTCAAGCACTGGGGCTCTCCTGACGGTTTGAACTCAAAGGACCCGATACAGTACCTGTACCGTCTGTATGTCCGGTTTCATGATGAGGCTGAGAAGGATGCGTCCCTCGAGGACGAGGCACGAAGCTGGTTCAGCCGCCTTGAGAGCGGAGACCAGGAGGCCATCGAGCTGTGGGAGGAGTTCAGAGACATCAGCCTTGCTGAGTTCAAGCGTATCTATGATCGGCTGGGTGTCAGCTTCGAGTATTACACTGGTGAGAGCTTTTACAGCGACCGGCTTGGTGAGACCCTGGAGAGGATTGAAGGAAGTGGTGTGACGACTGTCAGTGATGGTGCACTCATCGTGCCCCTGGATACTGATGAGATGCCTCCGGCACTCCTGCGTAAGAGCGACGGCGCCACACTCTATCTCACGAGGGATCTCGCTGCGGCCTTTTACCGGTACGACACCTTTCACTTCGACCTTGCGCTCTACGTGGTCGGTACACCCCAGGCGCTGCACTTCAAGCAGTTGTTCAGTGTTCTGGAAGCCCTGGACCTCCCCTGGTGGAAGCACTGCCACCACGTGCCCTTCGGGCAGATACGATTCTCGGACGGATCAATGAGCACACGAAGGGGCAATATCATTTTTCTCGAAGAGGTGCTCGACAGGGCTGTTGGACTCGCCCTCCAGACGATCAGGGAGAAGAACCCCGATCTGCATGACCCGGAAGGAATCGCGGAATCAGTCGGCGTCGGTGCAATTATATTCAACGATCTCAAAAACTCCCGAATCAGGGACGTCAATTTCGACTGGGACGAGATAATCAACTTCAATGGCGAGACGGGCGTCTATCTGCAGTACACCCATGCACGGGCCTGCA
>JAGLSF010000402.1 GCA_023136305.1 Spirochaetota bacterium | reverse complement strand
ATACACACACGGCACCGGCACTCATCGGTTTCTACGGCGCACGGTGTGAGGAGACGTATCGCAATGAACTGTACCGGCGCATTCTCGAGAAGGTGAAGATGTTGCACCCCGACACGCCCTGCCTGGTGAGAACTACCCGCTGCAGAGCAGAGGGGCTGTCCCACAACAGGCGGTGGTACATGTCCGATGGAAGAGTGGTGACAAACCCGCCCAGGGGTTCAAAGCAGCGTGTGAAGCCCGAGGGAGCCGTTGATGAGGATGTTGCTCTCATCGGTTTTTTCAATGACAGGGATGTCCCGCTTGCCCTGCTGGTCAGCATATCCAATCACACCGACTCGGTGGGCGGGACATATATTTCCGCTGACTGGCCCGGCTTTCTTGAACAATATGTCGAGGAGGGATTGGGCTTCCCCGTCAATACTGTGACGCTAATCGCACCGCAGGGAAATATCAATCACTACGATTTTGACTCTCTCCGAAACCAGACGAGTCACGAGGAGGCACGGCGAATAGGCAGAGCCTATGCCGATCTCGTGCTCTCGAGCCTGCCTGAATGCCAGGCCATGGAAACTGAATACCTGGATGCGGCCCTCACATACGTCGACATAGGACCGAGGGAAATCAGCAAAACCGAGCTTCAAAGGGCTCGCGAGATATTGAAAGCCCCCGATTCATCGGGGGACAGCGGTGACCTCAAGGCGGAAGATTTGGAAACAACGGCTGTACTCCGCATATTTGCCACTGAGCTGGTTGCCTTTCATGAGACGCTGCCCTCATCCTATTCCGTACCGCTTCAGGTCCTTCGAATGGGTGATATATACTTCTGCGGCATACCTGGAGAGCCTTTTGTGGAAATCGGACTCGAACTTAAAAGGGTGCTTGAGAAGGACACTGTCGTGCCTGTGGCACTTGCCAACGGCTATTTCGGGTACATACCCCTTGAAGCCTGTTTTGAACGGGGCGGCTATGAAATCAAACAGGGGATGCACAACTGCCTCTCACGGAAAGCTGCAGGGATAATACTTGAGGACATGAAGAAAATGATATACAGGCTCACAGGGAAACGACAGTGTACACGATCATCCCGGACTCCCTCCTGACCCGGTCGATCAACTGGCAGGCCTTCTCCTCAGTAGTGACATCACTGACCGTGCGGAACTCCAGTTCGGGGTCCTCGAACTGATAGGATGCCGCTTTCAGGACATCGAGGGCGTTTTCCCTGTGTCATCGGATACGATCCATACAATATTCTTCTGACCGGCCATGTTATGTTACAGATCCCGGAATGGGTATTTTCCGCTCCTCCCCGGTTGTAAGATCCTTTTCCACGAGCTTCCTCTCCGAGACCTCCTGCTCACCGATAATGAGCGCCTTCCGTGCTCCAAGCTTTGAAGCACGCGCCATCTGTTTCTTGAGCGGTGTGCTGTTGTAGGAAAACTCAACCGTCATCCCCTCACATCGGAGGTGCCGGGCAACGCCGAGAAGGATGGGAAGCTCGTTCTCGGAGACGCGAACGAGATAATAATCGATATTTCTACTATAGGCCGGCAGGAGGCCTTTGTTCTCTAAAATTTCGCCGAGCACCACATCACCCATACCAAAACCGCAGGCAGGGATGTCTATACCCGAGAACTCCCTGACCAAATTGTTGTACCTGCCGCCGCCGCATATTGCACGCATCCGTTCA
>JAGLSF010000401.1 GCA_023136305.1 Spirochaetota bacterium | reverse complement strand
TCCAGTAGTGGTAGTTCACCCTGTCTTCGGCAAAGGAGAGGCCCTTTGATTTTACCGTATTGGCTAGTATCACACTGGGTTTTGTCTGTGCAAAGGGTGCGGAGGCCGCAACCTCAACAATCTGACGCATGTCATGGCCATTGATCTCGCGAACGCTCCATCCGAAGGCCTCCCAACGGGCCTGCAGGGGCTCGTAGCTCATCACCTCGACCGTCCTTCCACTGATCTGCAGGGAGTTCCGGTCCACGAACAGGACAAGATTGTCGAGCCTGTGATGGCTTGCCGCTGCTGCCGCTTCCCAGTTTGATCCCTCGGCGAGTTCCCCGTCACCCATGATTACGTACACCCGCGCATCTGTCCCCTTCATGCGCAGACCCATTGCCATGCCTCCCGCAATAGAGAGACCGTGACCAAGGGCGCCGGTGTTGGTCTCGATACCCGGCAGGCAGTGCATGTTCGGATGCCCGGGCAGTAGTGAGCCGAGAGAACCGTATGTGTCGAGAATCGATTTGTCGAAAAAGCCCTTCTCGGCAAGCACTGCGTAAAGTGCCAGGCACTTGTGACCGGCGGAGAGCACGAAGCGGTCGCTCTGCGGCCAGGAAGGATTATGAGGTTGGGTCCGCATGATCTTGAAGTAGAGGGCTGTTAGGATGTCTGCCGATGAGAGGGCCCCGCCTATATGCCCGGCGTGACCCGCCTTGACCATGCGGAGAATATCCTTTCGGATGGCAACGGCCATCCTTTTCAGCGCCACCTCCTCAACCTCACTCAACTGTGACATGAGCCATGCCCCTCTATTTCACCGAATGGTTGTCTACGTACTCGTATATTCGCCGTATCTTCGGCTCTGAACGTCCACCGGGTGTGTATTCTGCGGCCATCCATATTGAGACCAGGGATTTGGCGAGTTCGGGACCCACTACCTGTGCACCCAGGGTCATGATGTTTGCGTTGTTGCTTTTCCTCGAGCGTTCTGTTGAGTAGGGATCGGCACACAGTGCAGCATAGGCACCGGGCACTTTGTTCGCCGCAATGGACATGCCGATGCCAGTTCCGCAGAGAAGTATACCCCGGTCATGCTTTCCCTCTGCCACTGCTTCGGCAACCTTGAATGCTACATTTGCATAGATGGGATCATCACTTCCATAATCCTCCCACTCATGTCCGAGCGTTTCAAGATGCTTCTTTAGTATTTCCTTTAAACTAGATGCATTGGGATCACATCCGAGTGCAACTTTTTTCACGGGGAAACCTCCTTGTTGGGCACTGGGGTGTAGACAATACATGTCAACGATAAACAGTGTAAGGGAAGATACCTGGGGTGGTCAAGGAATTTGTGTAGCTGTCTATACAGCTTTGTTGTGCATTGCATGGGATTGCACCCCCAATTCTAATCACGAATGTTAAATATATTGATAAAAAATAAAATAATTCTTAATAAAATCAAGGTTAAACTTGATAAATTAGATTATATTAGGTATATTTATTAATAATCTTAAAGATGGAGACAGTCCATGATCAATGAATGGCAGGAGTTGACCGCCCTTTCTGAAGGCTCCCCCATGGTCGTTGAACGGATCAGGTTCGAGAAGAGGGGCATCACTGTGGAGGGGCATTGCGAGCTTCCTCCCCTCGCCCGTCTGACTATGGAAGATCAGATATTCATCATTGCCTTTATTCAGAGCCACG
>JAGLSF010000400.1 GCA_023136305.1 Spirochaetota bacterium | reverse complement strand
GATATGACATGCCGGTCACACATAGCACAAGGGCAGCCTCTTCGGCTGCCCTCTGTTCATGCATTAATAAAGAAGTGACTGAAAGGCTATTTTAAGAATCCTTCTTCCTCGAGATACCGACGCGCAACATCGCTTGCAGGCTGCCCCTCGATTGCGATCCTCGCGTTCAGGGTCTGCAGGGTCACGAGATCGAGGCTCCTGAATACCGGATCCAGAATGTCCTCGACTTCAGGATACTGATTATACACCTCGCCCCGCACAATGGGAGTGGGCTGATAGTAGGGCTGCACGCCCTTGGTGTCCTCGAGCACCCAGAGACCCAGTGCGGCAAGCTGGCCATCCGTACCGTATGCCATCGCAACGTTGACACCGTCGGTACCGTCCGCCGCAGCCTTTTCGGTCTGTGCCGTGTTGCCGCCCGACACGATGAGGAGCTGGTCCTTGGAGAGCTTGAAGCCGTAGGCATTCTCAAAGGCCGGGAGTGCATCGGGCCTGCTCACAAACTCCTCGGACCCTGCCACCTTCACGCGGCCTCCCGCATTGACCCAGTCGGCGAAATCCTCGAGGGTGCGCACGTTTTCAGAGTCCGCAATATCGCCCCGTATGGCAAGTGCCCAGGTGTTGTTTGCAGGTGAAGGGGTAAGCCACACGATATCGTGGGCATCCCGGTCGAGCCGCTTCACCTCTTCGTACCCGCGCTTCGGGTCCTTCCAGATTGCAGGATCGGTTCCATCGTAGAAAAACCCGCCGTTCCCCGTATATTCGGGATAGAGATCAATCTCACCGCTGAAAATGGCCTTCCTGATCACATCGGTCGTACCGAACTGCACCTTGTCCACGGTATCGAACCCCTTTGCATTGAGCATGTGGATGATCATCTGCCCGAGAAGGGCCCCCTCGGTGTCGATCTTGGATGCAATCACAATGGGTCCCTTACCCCCGTCATCAAAAGGTTCCCTCTGTGAGGCAAATGCCGTTCCTATGAGTGCAGTAAGCGCTATGAATGACAGCAAAAGAGCAATCGTTGTACCGCATCGCTTTTTCATGTTGTGCCTCCTCGTATCTTTCAATAGTTGGTTTCTCATAGCTTACCTATTATCTTAATCACTAGGTCAGATAAGTCAAGAATTTAATGATAAATACCCTGCTTCTCCTCTGTCATCCTTTTTTTACTGAAAGGTAAAGATAATCAGAGAATAATTGCCTAAGGAGTGAGCGTAGAGACGTTGTTGAAAATAACAGGGATTATGTTATGATGTTAGCACATCTGGTAAGTGCATCCTTGATCAAACAACATTTCAAGGAGGTAGTGAAATGAAAGCCAGAATGTTAGTTTTTGTTCTCGTTATTTTTGTATTGGGAATAAGTACGCAGTACGGCATTGCAGATGATTTTGACTGGCCCCGATGGCGTGGTCCTAATGGGAATGGTATCTCAATGGAAACGGATTGGGATCCCGAAGCACTGGCAGGAGGTCCTAAAATACTATGGAAGGTGGATGTGGGAAGGGGTCATTCAAATGTAGCCATAAAAGACAATCGCCTCTATACAATGGGTATGGAAGAAGTGTATTGCTTTGATGCTGATACCGGCGAGGAGATCTGGAGATACTCTGATGAAAGATTCTCTAGTCCACAGTCAACACCAACCACTGATGGCAAGTATATTTACGCATTAAGTAAAAATACAAG
>JAGLSF010000040.1 GCA_023136305.1 Spirochaetota bacterium | reverse complement strand
TATGTACGAGAGGTCAGATTCTCTCCCTTCGGAACCTATTTCGCTATTACCGTGGGTGATAACACGGTGTATCTGTACGACCGCGCGTTCAATCGTCTATGGATGAGCCAGGGCAACAGAAAGAATGTCGGCGGAAAACTCGCCTTTTCTCCCGCTGAGAAATACCTGGCCTTTACCCGATACAAATCACAGGGAGATATTGGAATTCTCGATCTGGAGACCCTTCAGGTCGTGCAGGCCCTGGATGGCCATCCATACTATGTCAGCGGTATTTCCTACAGCCCCGATGGGGGCTATCTCGTCTCATGCGGTGTCGAAAAACAGGTTATTGTCTGGAAATGGGAAAACAACAAATTTGAAAAACACCAGGTTCTCACAGAACATGAGAAGCCGATCAGGGACATCATCTTCAGCCCGGACCCGAGCATCATGGCCTCTGCCGGGGATGACTCGAACATCATCATATGGAAGATGAAGGATGGTTCTTTCAGAAAGCATCAGGTTCTCTCGAACAATAAATACTATGTAACGAGCATCGCATTTTCTCATGACGGCAAGCTGCTCGCCTCCGGGAGTACCAACCTCATGACGCTCTGGAAACTGGATGGCGACCGGTATGTGGAAGCACAGAAATTAGACCACAAATCAGGCGGCATGTGGAGTGTAGAGTTCAGCCCGGACAGCATGTTTATCGCAGCAGCGATATCAAACGGTACCGTTCGGATTTGGAGCCGTGAGCATGGAGATACCTGGAAGGAAATCCACAATATTTACCGGCACAACGACAATGTCTTTGATGCTTCATTCCGATCAGACGGCAGGCTCTTTGCAACAGGTTCGAGTGATCAAACGGCGGTTTTTTGGCGTTTAGATGGAGTGGAACCTGGCCCTGTCATTTCACTTTTAAATGCCCTCTCCCTTCCCTTTTCCCTGGCCCAGAAACGTATCGTGAACAGCTCGAGCAGCAAGGAAATCATGGCTGCCATTGATGATGAGTTGACCGCACCGAAAGATGAATTCGAGACCAGTGATGAGTACGATCTCCGCATGAAAAAGCTGAGCAGCCATGTTCTACTCGAACTGCAGGAGATGACCGAGCAGCATTTCGGTGCTGAGGAAAAACACTCCGGTGAAATCACCGCACGGGTGGACAGCCTGGAATCCTACGATGCTGACAAGCAGATCTATCAGATCAAGGTCTTTGGAACTGAAGCTCAGCTGCGCATTGCTCCCTCAGAAGCTAGAAATCTCAAGCGGAACAGTACCGGAGCGGCAGTACTGGCAAGCAAGAAAAAGGCCTCGGACGGCATTTCATACGATTACAGTAACTTCAGACTGGCGCATCCAACCAACGGTAAAATCTATGCACTCACCATGAAGGAAACCCCATTCCGCGGTTCGTCACCGGAAGATACCACGGGCGTTCCCATGGGCGAGCTGGGGATTGGACTGACAACAGAGCCGAGTGTAGCCATTGAAAACATTGAGTTCGACGCTGTGCATCCTGTGTTCTATAAATACTACGACGAACACCCAATTGGCAGGGCTGTACTGCGCAACAGCGGCAGCACACCAGTGGAAAATATTCAGGTGAGCCTCTTCATCAAACAGTACATGGACAACCCGAAAATATGTCGTGCACCCTCGAAGCTGGATCGGGGTGAGAAAAGTGAGGTCGTTCTCTTCGGGCTTTTCACCAACCGTGTGCTTGAAATCTCCGAAGGTAACAAGGTTTCAGTCAAGATCAGTGTCGAGTATATCGCTGAAGGAAAATCACGAACACAGGAGTTCGTCGGTGCCATACGCATACACAACCGGAATGCAATAACCTGGGACGATGACCGCAAGGTGGCATCATTTGTTACAGCAAAAGACACTGCAGTGTTGAAGTTTTCGAAGAACGTTGCCGGTATGATAAAGGGCAAGGCGAGCAGGTCACTCAACTCAAACCTGCTCATGGGAATCGCCCTGCACGAAACCCTGTCGCTCTACGGTATGAGCTATGTGATCGACCCGACGACTCCTTACAGGGAATCCTCACAGAACAAGCTCTCCGTGGATTTTCTTCAGTTTCCTAAACAGACCCTCGAGTACAAGGCCGGTGACTGTGACGACCTCTCCATACTGTACAACGCGCTGCTTGAATCGGTCGGCATCGACACCGCGTTCATCACCATACCGGGCCATATACTCACCGCCTTCTCCCTCGATATGAGTGAGGAAGAAGCGAAACGCCACTTCGACAACAAGGCAGATCTCATCTTTATGGATGGCAGGGTGTGGATGCCTGTGGAGACAACGATTATAGAGGACGGATTCCTGAAAGCATGGCTCATCGGTTCAAAGGAGTGGCGTGACAATTCAGCACGGAAAAGCGCGTCCATCTTCACAACTAAGGATGCATGGAAGATATACGAGCCTGTCGGTCTCTTCGGCAGTTCGACACTGACACTGCCTGACAGCGACCGTGTTGTTCGAGAGTATGTTGCAGAGGTTGACCGTCTCATCAACCGTGAGATCTCATCGAGAGAACAGAAACTGCTCTCCGAAATCGATCGATCAGGCGGCAACGCAAAAAGCGTCAACAGGCTTGGTGTACTCTACGCCCGATATGGTCTCGAGGAAAAGGCAATCTCGGCGTTCACCCGGGTTCTTAAAACCGAGGACTATGCCCCCTCACTGATGAATCTGGGGAACGTCTACTATCTGCAGGACGAGTACAAGATAGCCCTGCTGTATTACGAACGGGCGCATCAGCAGGAACCTGACAACCCGAGAGTGTTGCTGGGCTTAACACGCGTTTACCAGAAATTGGGAGAACAGGAAGAGGCGAACAAAATCTACACAAGACTTAAGCGTATCGATCCGTCTCTTGCAGATGAGTACGCCTACCTCGGAAAAGCGAACGGTGATGGAAGCCGCGCCTTTCATCCCAACGGGGACCAGAAAATGCTCTGGGATGAGTAACCCTCCCCCGGCCTGAAACTGTAATAAGCGTGAAAATCCTACAATAGATTTTTATTCCCGATATGTACCCTCTGGAGATGTGATATTGCTACATCGTAGCAGGAAAACACCTGTTCTCGCGGTGTAACCGGCAGATCTTCGAGGTAATAATCAGGGTGAAATACGAGGAGTGAATAGGGTATGCGGGGATTCGCGTGTGCGATAGTGGATGCAATTCCCCCAACCTCCCTCTCATCCACATAGTAGGGAACGAGTAAGGTCGTGGCAGTGAGCACATCCACATCGGGGTACATATTCGAGGCAATCGTGAAATTCTCCATGGTGGCACTTCCCTCAACGCCGCACAGTGCAGCGTGTATATTGGGATGAAATGCCTTGAGGTCGAATTTCACCGTCCCTCCCGAATCATGCGCAATCTGCACTGCGCGCCTCACATATGAGGGATTGCCACTTCCATTCCATTCGAAACATATATGTTTCCTGTTCTTACTTTGAGCCGAGATCCGCTCTGCTGCCTCAAAAACAAACGGAAACTGCGGTTCCGGTGAACCTCCGAAAAAACAGACACAGGCAACTCGTGGGTCTGCTGCCCTTTCAACAAGCTGCCCAACCGAGAGTGCGGGAGCTTTCTCCACTAATTTATGTTCACTGTTCTGGCAGTAGAGGCAGTCGAAGCTGCACCCATAGAGAAACACCGCCAGATTATACCCTTCTTCCTCAGAACCTCTGCAAAACCACGATGCACAGCAGTTGGTGGGGAGATGGTCCAGGTATGTATGCGCACGCCCGATTTCCATGCCCGACTCTTCAACCAGTTGGTCATGCTCGTTTTTCCGAAGCCCGCAAAAACCGTAGTCTCCCTCCCCCATACTGCAGTTATTTGCACAGAGCCGGCATTGTATTCCCTCGGGATGCTTCGGGGGCCTGCATGGCAGGCCAGCCTGCTCCCTGCCCTTCCTGTGAAGCTCTATCAATCTCTCCCTGTACGAATATGAGCGGATGCAATCGGCACAGATCGAAAATGACGCTGCAGCAGGTTTCTGCCTGCATTGAATACAGGTTATCATACATACCAGTCTATATGGGCTTGCCCAATTACTCAAGGTGCTATATGATTGAGTAAACCGCTCATGTTATACTGGAGGGTAACCAGCCGACTGCAAAGCTAGAAGTGAGTACTGCATCAATGGAGAGACTAGGTGTTTATCGAGACCCAATTTACATTGCACATGAAACAGGCTCTTTTCATCCGGAGAGTCCGCAGCGCCTTGAAGTAATTTACAGCATGCTCGAAGATAATGGGGTCAGGAGGCTCTACGAGCAGTGCTCAATGCGCAAGGCCGAACTGCATGAAATAACGCTCATACATTCCGCCTCCCATTTCGAGCGTGTTGCAGCGACCGCAGGTGTTCCTCAATCCTACCTCGATGCAGATACACAGACTTCCGAAGATTCTTTTGATGCGGCACTCTACGCTGCAGGCGCGGTACTCGACGGCATCGACCTAGTCATTTCCGGGAAAATGAGGAACATATTTGCACTTGTGAGGCCACCGGGTCATCATGCTGAACGAGACAGGGCAATGGGTTTCTGCCTGTTCAATAGTATTGCGATTGGTGCACAGTACGCCATAAAAAAACACGCTCTCGAACGTGTATTGATCGTGGATTGGGACCTCCATCACGGAAACGGCACACAGCATTCATTCTATGACGACCAGAGGGTGCTCTACTTCTCAACTCATCAGTACCCATTCTATCCGGGAAGCGGAGATTTCCAGGAAACCGGAACCGGAATCGGGAGAGGTTTCTCCGTGAACGTACCGCTCGGTATGGGGTGCGGCGATAATGATTTTTACACGATCTTCAAGGAGGTCCTGGAACCGATTGCAGATCTATACCGGCCCCAACTGGTACTGGTATCAGCCGGTTTCGATACACATTTCGACGACCCGCTCGGCGGTATGAAGATGACACCCGACGGTTATGCTGCCCTCGCAGGGCTGGTTCAGCAGATTGCGAACAGACACGCCGAAGGGAGGCTTCTTCTCACCCTTGAGGGAGGGTATAGCCTGAGTGGGCTCCGTGACAGTGTCCGCGCGGTCATTGAACAGCTTGCAGGTAAACATCAGGTAGAGGAAGGGGCGGCTGAAGGTACCGGTCATGATCGCTCAACGGACCGCATCATCGAAACTGTGGCACAGATGCAACGCGAGTTCTGGTCATGCTTCTGAGCAATTCACTTGAAGGTGACGTGCAGGTCCTGGATGAAGATACCGAACAGGTCTTCACGGTTTCCGGCGCGGCCTATGGGGATCCTCTGAAAGATCAAAGAGGGATTTCACATCCTTCGCCTTCTGCACAAGCTCGTCCACTGGAACCTTCTATGTGGGAGTTTCATTCTTCTTCATAGCCTTCATCGCGTCTTCAAAGCTGTCAGGTGTGGCATAGCCGCTCTCCATGGGCATTGCGCATCCACTGTATATCCAGAGAAACTCCACCGGCTCATCAAAAGGATTACGGAGCCAGTGTATCTCTCCTATTGCTGCAAACTGCACGTCTCCCGGAGTGAAGAGGTATTCCCTGTCACCCATCCCCACAACAACCTTGCCACTGAGACAGTATATGAACTCCTCAGAATAGAGGTGGCAGTGCGGTTCATGGTAGGAACCGGGCTTATACACCGAGCGTCCCATAACGGTCTGCTTCGATCCCATGGTTTCACGGCAGATGATGAGCTCTGTTTCAGGATCGCCGTATATTCCCGGCCATCTTCCAGGCGGATCCGGTTCGACTTCGCGCCAGTTCACAAGTCGAAGCATACCCTCCGGAAAATCGTACCGTTCCCTTTGTAAATCCGCATGTATCACTTTCATTGCAACTCCCCCCTCATGTGTGAAAGTTATACAAGGGTACAAGGCCAAATGCTGCTGATCACAGCACGCAAGAAGAACATCGGCACGTACCCTATTGGTCACGTAGTATCAATCGGACAACTTCATCACATACAACCGCGATTAATTAGTCACATCGCACCCTATCATCACGAAACGCTCATATACGCTAGGGCAGCTCTGCAATCCATGAACCCCCACCAAACCAGTACATCAGGAGTTCATCCAGAATACCGCTTCCCTTATATCATATAAAAAAAATCAGAGACGCATCTTGACCACAAGTATGTAGGCAGAGAAGATCAGGGATTCTCCCTGACAAAGGTTTCTATTTTCTGAACATCATCTTCGCTGAGTGTAATCTCGCCTGCATGGACTACTCCGTCCACTTGATCTGGCCGTCGCATGCCAACGATAGCAGCTGTGACCGCAGGGTTTCGCAGTGTCCAGGCAATGGCAACTTCACCTGCTGTTCGTCCATACCTTCCCCCTATTGCCTCCAGTATCTTTGCAAGTTCGAGATGACGTGTCAGCCGGGGCTGCTGAAAATTGGCGTTTGACTTCCGCCAGTCTGTATTGGCAAGAGATTGTACCCGTTCAGGTGTCATCTTTCCGGTCAGCAGGCCCGATCCCATGGGTGAGTATACAATAACCCCGATATTCCGCTCTCTACAGTAGGGAAGTATCTCATCCGACACATCCTGCGCGATCAGCGAATAGGGCGGCTGCAGCGAGGTGACTGGAGCGATGCGTTCAGTCCGTTTCAAATGATGAACAGTGAAGTTTGAAACGCCGATGTAGCGAACCTTGCCCTCTTTCTGCAGATCAGCAAGGGTCTGCCACCCCTCTTCAACATCAGCATCAGGATTGGGCCAGTGTATCTGATAGAGATCAATGGTATCTACGCCAAGACGCAGCAGGCTTGCCTCTGCTTCACGCCGGACCGAATCTGGTTTGAGGCTGTGGCCAACCTTTCCCTTCTCGTCCCATACGATGGAGCATTTCGTAAAGATGTAGGGCTTTTCACCCATCTCCTTCACAGCCCTGCCCACAACCTCCTCCGATGTACCGAATCCATAGGCAGCGGCAGTATCGATCCAGTTGATACCGCTTTCTATGGCTCGATGAATGGTTTCGATGGAGTCCTTCTCATTCTGAGGTCCCCAACCATACTCCCAGTCACCTCCGATTGCCCAGGCTCCCAGGCCGATCGGGGTAATATGCATGTCCGAATTTCCAAGCTGAGTGGGTTTCATGTTTTACTCCTGACAGTCATTCATCAATCTGTAAAAGCTCTATCGCAGAAAATCATCAATGGCTTCAGCGGCCATTCGGCCGTGAAAGATAGACCGTACAACCAGGGACGCTCCTGTGTGCGCATCACCCGCTGCAAACACCCCGGTTACCGATGTATCATAGTTCTCCTGTATGTCCACATTGCCCCTGGAATCAAGCTCGATCTTCAAATCATCGAGCAGTTTGCCATGCCTGACATGCAGGAAACCCATTGCAAGAAAAACGAGATCAACCTCCAGGGAAAACTCGCTTCCTGGTACTGCAGTCGGCGCTGGGGGTGCATCCGGAGACGACTTTTCCCATTTCACTTCAGAGAAATTGGCACCCGAGACCTGTCCATCGCTGCCGCTGAACTCCCTGGTCAATACAGACCAGCGGCGCTTGCACCCCTCCATATGTGACCCTGATGTCCTGAGGATATTTGGCCAGTCAGGCCATTCCGGGTTCCATGTCTTGTCCCATTGAAGGGGCTGCGGTAAAATCTCGACCTGGTGCACCTCCTTCGCACCCTGACGGTTTGCCGTGCCAATGCAGTCGGAGCCTGTATCCCCTCCGCCAATAACAAGGACTCTCCTGTTTCGTGCTGAGATTATTTCATTGAGATGCAGATCACCCGCAACCAGTCTGTTCGACTGGGTGAGGTATTCCATTGCGAAGTGTATTCCCCCGAGTTCCTGACCGGGCACCTCAAGGTTTCTCGGTTCACCGGCACCTGTGGCCAGGAGTATGGCATCGTAGCTCTTGCGCAGGTATCTGGCGGAAATATCTTCACCGATTGTTACATCACACTGGAACTGAACTCCCTCGGCCTTCATCTGCTCGAGACGCCGGTCTAAAACTTTCTTCTCGAGCTTGAAGTCAGGTATACCGTATCGCAGTATACCACCGACACGGTCAGATTTTTCAAACACGGTTACACTGTGGCCTGCACGCCGCAGCTGCTGCGCTGCAGCAAGCCCTGCGGGACCGGAGCCGATTACCGCAACCGAGCGACCGGTTTCCCTCGCAGGCGGCCGGGGTCCAATCCAGCCCATGGTAAAACCGTGCTCAACGATAGCGAGCTCAATCTGTTTGATGGTAACGGGACTGTTGTTTATCGCCAGAGTACATGCCGTTTCACAGGGAGCCGGGCATACCCGGCCGGTAATCTCCGGAAAGTTGTTCGTCATCTCGAGCCGGATGAGCGCATCACGCCATTCGCTGTGATATACGTAGTCGTCCCACTCTGGGATGAGGTTTAGGACCGGACATCCGCGAGAGGACTGACAGTAGGGAATGCCGCAGTCCATGCAGCGCGCACCCTGAGTCATGAGGTCCCGTTCGGGGACCTTACGCACATACTCCCTGTAATCGCCGATTCGTTCCTGCACAGGCCTGTAGGCTGCATCGACCCTCGGATGGTCCAAAAAACCTCGTATGCTTCCCATCAGATAAACACCTCTTCCGTCACTGCTATCTGTTCGGTTTCACCCGCCTCCTTTTCCCTCATTCGTTCCAGCGCCTTCCGGTAATCAATAGGCATCACTTTGACGAAGAGGGGGAGCAACTCGCGCCAGTGATCCAGTATTCTCTGCGCGTACCTGCTGCCCGTATATCCCACATGCCGTTCTATGAATGTGTGAAGGTCTTTGATATCCTTGCTGTCCATGAGGGGTTCTATATCCACCATTTCGAGATTGCATTTCGTATCGAAAAGCTGATCTTCATCGAGTACGTAGGCAACACCGCCGCTCATGCCGGCTGCGAAGTTGACACCCGTCCGTCCAAGCACAACGACTGTTCCACCTGTCATGTACTCGCAGCCATGGTCCCCGACCCCCTCAACCACGGCAGTTGCACCACTGTTTCGAACAGCGAAACGCTCGCCTGCCATACCGTTGATGAACACCTCTCCGCTGGTCGCCCCGTACAGGTTGACATTTCCGGTGATTATGTTGTGCTCCGGCCGGAAGGTTGCCTCTTTCGGAGGATATACGACGATCCGCCCGCCTGACAACCCCTTGGCAAAGTAATCGTTAGCGTCCCCCTCGAGCTCGAAGGTAATACCGGGCGCCAGGAATGCACCGAAACTCTGGCCCGCAGAACCTGTAAAGGAGCATCGAATCGTATCTGGCGGAAGACCCGCTGAACCATAACGGGACGAAACCTCGGAGCTCAACGTTGCTCCAACGGTACGGTTGCTGTTGCAAATGGACAGTGCAATGTGAACAGGTGAGGCCTTATAGAGTGCGGTCTTCGCCTTCTGTATGAGCTTGCTGTCCACAGACTTTGAGAGATCGGGTTTTGCAGTTTTAACACAACGAAGGGCACCGCCCTTTGGCACTGCGGGTTTCATAAAAAGCCTCGAAAAATCCAGTGCCCGGTCCTGCCAACCACTCATGGCCTCGCCAACATCTAGTAAATCCACCCGTCCGACCATCTCATCTACAGTCTTGAATCCGAGCTCCGCCATGATCTCACGCATTTCCATGGCCACGAACCGCATGAAATTCATGAGGTGCTCTGGTTTGCCGGCAAACCTCTTACGCAGTTCCGGGTCCTGTGTTGCGACACCTACAGGGCAGGTGTTCAGATGACACTTTCGCATCATGATACATCCGAGCGTTACCACCGAAATTGTTCCGAAACCGAACTCCTCTGCGCCGAGGAGGGCCGCAATGACCACATCCCTTCCCGTTCGGAGCTGCCCATCCGTCTGCACTCTGATTCTGTCACGAAGATTGTTCACTACAAGGGTCTGCTGTGTTTCAGCCAAACCAATCTCCCATGGTATACCTGCATGTTTGATGGATGAGATGGGCGATGCCCCTGTTCCGCCGTCATGACCGGAAATCAAAACCATGTCCGCCTTTGCCTTGGCCACGCCCGCGGCCACCGTACCTACACCAACCTCGGCAACAAGTTTTACCGAAACCCGCGCTTTAGGATTTGCATTTTTCAGGTCGAAGATGAGCTGTGAGAGATCCTCAATAGAATAAATATCATGATGTGGCGGTGGAGAAATGAGCATGACACCCGGTGTTGAATGGCGTACCTTTGCAATATATTCATCAACCTTGTGCCCCGGAAGCTGACCACCCTCGCCAGGCTTTGCTCCCTGTGACATCTTGATCTGAAGCTCACGGCAGTTCACGAGATAATTGCTCGTTACACCGAACCTTGCTGAGGCGACTTGTTTAATTTCACTTCTCGAGGAATCACCTCCGCTGAGAGCTTTGTACCGTTCGTCGTCCTCCCCTCCTTCACCCGAGTTGCTTGCGGCACCGAGCCTGTTCATGGCTATGGCCATTGTTTCGTGCGTTTCCCTGCTGATAGAACCGAAGGACATGGCCGATGTGACGAACCGTTTCACGATTTCCTCGACAGGTTCAACACTTTCAATCGGTATCGGCCTGGTCTTCCTGAACGCAAAGAGACCGCGCAAGGTACACAGGTTCCTGCTTGTGTCATTGATGACCCTGGAATACTCTTTGAAAAGGCCATAGTCGCCCTTGCGCACGGCTCGCTGCAGAAGAATGATGGCATCGGGAGAGAGGCGGTGCTTTTCAGAGCGGCTTCTGTAGTGTATATTTCCCCCTGAATCGAGGCCATCGGGTGTTCCCGTCGCATAGGCCTGTGCGTGCCTCCTGCAGGCATCACGGGCAATAATTTCGATACCCACACCCCCAATTCTCGAAGAGGTGCCGGGAAAATTTCGATTAACCAGTTCTTCACTTAAGCCCACTGCTTCAAATATCTGTCCTCCCCGATAACTTCGAATGGTCGAAATCCCCATCTTGGACATGATCTTGAGCAGTCCCTTCTTAACGGCGTTAATGTAGTTTTCAATTGCCGATTCCGGCACAAGATCAGGTCGAAGCTTTTTCTGTTCAACAAGCTCTGCAATAGTCTCGAAGACGAGGTAGGGATTGATGGCGCTTGCCCCGAAGCCAATAAGCATGGCAAAGTGCATGACCTCCCGGGCCTCTCCGGTTTCAAGGATTATTGCAACGAGGTGTCTCTTCTGTGCACGTATCAGGTGATGGTGTATGACCGATGTGGCAAGAAGTGCCGGAATGGGGGCCTGCGAAGGACTGACACCGTGGTCACTCAGTATGAGGAGTGATGCACCGGCATCGACCATTCTCTCAGCTTTCCTGCAGAGGGTGCTGAGAACTGCATCCATATCTTCCGCCCCTATATTGAAAAGTATCGGAAGCATCACAGCACGAAGGCCCTCGATTTTCTCAACACGAAGCCTGGTCATGTCGTCATTCGAGAGAATCGGATGAGGGAGCTTCAGCTGATGGCAATGCTGCTGTGTCTCCTGCAGAAGGTTTTCCTCTCTTCCGATGAAACTCATAAGAGACATGACAAGGCTTTCACGGTAGGGATCTATGGGGGGATTGGTTACCTGGGCAAAGAGCTGTTTGAAGTAGTTGTAGAGAAGTTGGGGCCTGTCAGAGAGTACCGCAAGAGCAGTATCGTTTCCCATGGAACTGACGGGTTCCTGTGCATTCTCCACCATGGGTGAGATGAGCATGC
>JAGLSF010000004.1 GCA_023136305.1 Spirochaetota bacterium | reverse complement strand
GATTAGCGTACATTGACAGAGGAAGGAACGAACATGGGAAAGAAGAATAGACGGATTGCAGCTGTCGGTGCCCATCCGGACGACATCGAGTTCATGTGTTCCGGCACGCTGAAGCTTCTCAGGGATGCCGAGTTTGAGATACATATCGGTGTACTCGCAAACGGGGACTGTGGTTCCATGGATGAAGGTCAGGAGGAGATCACGAAGATCAGACGGCAGGAGGCGTTGAGTGCAGCGGCGCTTCTCGATGCGGAATTCTATCCCATGGGAGAACAGGATTTACGCATTGAATTCGATGAACGAACGAGGATGCTCGTTACGGAGTACATACGCATGGTGAACCCTCTCGTGGTGTTTACCCACCCACACGAGGACTACATGAACGACCATGAGTACGCGAGCAAGCTGGTACGGCACGCCTGTTTCGCAGCACCCATCCCGAACTATCAAACCTATTCCGTTTCACCGCAGCCCCGAACTGAGCAGATTCCCTATCTCTACTACTGGGGACCGCTCGTGGGAAGGGATATCTACGGAGAGTTTACCGATCAGAAGATATACGTAAACATTGACAGCACCATTGATTTCAAGAAAGGGATACTCGCCTGCCACAAGACGCAGCGGGACTGGCTCATGGAACGGCACAATATGGATCAGTATACCGAGACCATGCGTGAAACAGCGGTTGAGTATGGCAAGTGGTGTGGGTTCAACCATGCCGAGGGTTTTAAGCAGCATCTGGGAAATGCCTATCCCCAGGACAATATTCTGAAAGAGATACTTGGTGATCTGGTGAAAGAGATGAGGTAAGATGTGGAGAGCGTACGAGAATTAAAACCTCGGGAGATGGACGACTTCATGCGCATCGTGCTCAACGCCTACCCGCGGCTTGACATGCTGCTCGAAATGGAGGCCCTCGGATTCAGCGAGCGGATACTGGAAGAGGCGAGGGACCCCTCGGTTTCACATATCGGGTTTTTCAGTAAAGATGAGATGCAAGGTGTCATGAGGTGCCATGATTTACAGATGAACTTTCATGGGAGGATGATCCCGGCGGGTGGTATGGGCCTCCTGGCCGTTGATCTTCTGCACAAGAAGGAGCATGTGGCCAAGAAGCTCATGGAGTATTATCACGGACTCTATCTGAAGAAAGGGGCCTGCATGACACTGCTCTATCCCTTCAGTACCCTCTTCTACAGGCGTATGGGGTATGGCTATGGCCCGAAGATGGACCGGTACCGCATACACCCTCTCGCTCTACCGGAGGGCGGATCGAAGAAAAACCTGCACTATCTAACACCTGATGACAGGGACGAGTTTACCGCATGCCATGCAAGAGTCTGCTCGAAAACACACGGCATGTGCGAGAAGGCAGCATACGAAATCGATGAGATGCTCACTACACCTGGAATCATTGCTGTTGGCCATAAGAGAGACGGCAACATTACGGGATACATGGTTTTCCATTTCCAGCGTGGTTTTAATCGGCAGGTAACTGTTGACAACCGCTATATCAACGACGTGTATGTACATGAGCTGATATACGAGGATGCTGAAAGTCTGTACCAGCTCCTCACCTTTCTGCGTACCCAGGCAGATCAGATCGGACGGATCATTTTAAGGACACAGGACTGCTACTTCCATCACCTGCTGCTCGACGTCTCCGATGGATCGCAGAATGTGATAAACCCCCTCTACCATCAGAGCAATGTCTCAGGAGTTGGGCTCATGTACCGCATCATCGATGTAGAAGAGGCACTTGCTATGCTGAGTGAATTTGATTTCGGTCCCGGTGTGCTGACTCTGCGCCTGCAAATCACGGGCAGCTTTCTACCTGAAAACAATGGGGAAGTTTCCATTTCGTTCCGTGAGGGAAGGGCGAGGCTTACGGATGCAACAGAAGCGGATGTTACGCTTACCATTGATATTTCAGACTTCTCATCGCTGCTCATGGGTGTGGTGCCGCTGAGAAGGCTCCATGCGTACGGGTTCGCGGAGCTGTCAGATCCTGCATACCTGGATCAGGTCGACAGGTTTTTTACCTTTCAGGAGAAACCGGTATGCAACACCGGATTTTAGGCTATGGGATTGAACAAACAGGAACTTGTGAATCTGAGGGATTTGAAGATACTCGACGATATCAGGGAGATCTATCACCAGAATACAGGCATGGTCATCTCCTTCCACTACCCCGGCCGCAATGACCTGTGGGATTTCTTTCCAAAGAAACAGAAGAACGAGTTCTGCAAGATTATACAGTCCACCGATGAAGGTATGCGGAGGTGCCTCGCCAGTGACCGGAGGGGGTTTACCGAGGCGAGAAAAAAAGTTGGGTACTGTATATACCAGTGCCACGCATCTCTCACCGATGTTTCCATTCCACTCATCTATGAGGGTCAGGAGCTGGGCGGGATATACACTGGGCAGGTGCTTCTCGAGGACCCGACCGATGCGTCATATGATCAGCTTTATAAGCGGCTGCACAACCTGAACCTGGAGTATGCAGAACTGAAACGGGCATACTTCAAGGTCATGGTTGTTGACAGGGAGCGTCTGAGTTTTTATGTGAAGCTCCTCGCCCTTATCGCCAATTATATCATTGCAGTGGAAAACGAGATACAGCTTCAGCGTACGGTTATCAGAAAAGACCGCGAGCTCTACCGTAAGGAGAGAGAACGCATGAAGCTGGAAAAGGCGCTCAAGGACCTGACCATATCGGTTCTCGAACTGGAAAAGGGGCAGGGTACGCTCAGCGGTATTGGGAATGAATCGCTGAGAAACAATGAAAAGATAGACAAAGCCCAGGAGTTTATCCGAGAAAACTTCAACAGAAATATCCGCCTCGACGATGTGGCGACCGCAGTTTTTCTCTCACCCAACTACTTCAGCTCCCTCTTCAGGAAGATTACAGGGCACACCTTCAGCACCTATCTCATGAAGCTGAGGGTACAGGCTGCAAGGGATCTTCTGAAGCAAACGTCCATCCCCATCAAGGAGATCGTGTATCAGGTCGGCTTCGAAGACTACAATTATTTCAACCGTACCTTCAAGAGAATCGAAGGCATGCCTCCGGCACGATTCAGACAAACGGGTGGCCTGTCAATGCGTTGAAGGGCTGTATCGTAAGATAGTTCAGAAAATGGGTTAAAAGAAAATAAAAAAAAATTACAGAGACATTTTCACGGTATTATGAAAGAATGGTTTTGATGGAGGTGTGCATATGAAATTCGGAATAATTGGATGCGGGGGTATAGCCGACAGACGGACGATTCCCGGAATGCTGAAGTCAAAGATGGTCACCATTACGGCTGTTGAGGATGTTTCAGAAGAGCTTGCACAAAACGTCGCAAAGAAATACAGTATTGGCTCTTCCTATACGAATGAGGATGATCTTATCCGCAATGACGATGTGGAGGCTGTGTATATCGGTACCCCGGTGTGGGTGCACGGAGAACAGATTCAAAAGGCGGCAGATGCAGGGAAGCATATACTATGTGAAAAGCCCCTCGCCATTTCCATCAAAGAAACGGAGAAGCTGATAGACTACTGTGAGAAGAGGAACGTGGTCCTGCAGGTAGGTTTCATGATGCGCTATCACGGATACCACATCAAGGCGAAAGAGATGGTGGATTCGAAGGCAATCGGCAACCCGGTAATGGGGCGGGGACAGCTCACCTGCTGGTACCCACCCATGGAAAATGCCTGGCGGCAGGACCCTGCAAAGGGTGGTGGCGGTGCGCTGATGGACATGGCCATTCACACGGTCGACATACTGCGCTACCTGCTTGGCGAGGTCTCGGCAGTCTCCTCCTTCAACGGTACCGAAACCCACGGCTATGCCGTTGAAGATTCGGGCATCATACTTCTCAGGTTTCAGAATGGTGCTTACGGGGTGTGTGATTCATTTTTCAACATCCCTGATGAGGCGGCAAAAGGTGTGCTCGAGGTGTATGGCACCAGGGGGAGCGTCATGGCCGAAGGTACGATCTCTCAGGTTGCAGGCGGTACCATGATGGCCTACCTGCAGGGTGAGGACAGGGGATACGATGCACAGCAGGAACGTTCGAGCATTGAACCTGTGAAAGTCGAGGCGGACCTCAAGGACATGTACATGGCCGAGGTGGAAGACTTTATCGATGCAGTGGAAAAGAAACGAAAGCCCATGAACAGCGGTGCGGAGGCCCTGAAGAACTTCAGTATCATTCAGGCAGCCTATAAATCACAGAAAACGGGCAAGGTGGTGAAAGTTTAGATGATTCTTCCTGGGTAACAGGCGCGAGCTTCGTCATCGACGGCGGGTTTCTCTGTACCTGAAAACACGAAAGTAGTGTAAAACTGAAAGATAATGCGGATCTGGCAGGGTGAAAACACTCACTGTAGTGGAAATTGTGGAGTATGCAATCAGGATAGAGGAGGAGTCATTCAGGTTTTATCGGTCCGCTTCGTTCCTTCGAAGGCATTTCTCGAGGCGAAAAAAAAAGCAGAACATGAAGTAATCAGTGAAAATCCTTTCGTATAATTACCCCTATGAGTAAAGAGGCTATGACCTCACGAGAACGCATTCGAAGCCTTCTTGCGCACAAACCCGTTGATCGAATAACCGGATAAATCGTAATATAGTGAAGAACTTTCTGAACATGGTTCATAGACATATGAATGCACTCATGATCTACTTACAGTGAATACTATACACAGGTGGGAGGTACGCCATGAAAAAGAAAGAGAAAGATGCACTGTATACCGGATCAGACACCGAGGGAGGCATCACCTCGGGGTATCAGATGAACGACGGTGTGGAGCTCAAGGTGCCCTATTCTTTCTTTGGTTCCATCTATGATGATGATGATCGGCAGGCCGTGCTCAATGCGATGAAACAGGACTCGCAGACCATGGGACCGCAGGTACAGCTTTTTCAACAGGAGTTTGCAGACATCTTTGAGGTAAAACATACTTTTGCAACAAACTCATGCACAACCTCTATGCATGTTGCCACACAGATCTTCGGCATCGGGGAGGGTGATGAGGTGATCATCACTCCTGTCACCTTTATCGCCACAACGCTCGTCGTTCTCAAGGAAGGCGGCAAACCGGTGTATGTCGATATCGATCCCAGGACATACAACATCGATCCTGCGAAGATCGAGGAGAAGATAACCGACAAAACGAAGGCAATCTATGTGGTCCACTATGCTGGGCAGATGTGCGACATGGACCTCATCATGGAGATTGCGAAGAAACACGGCTTGTTTGTGCTGGAGGACTGTGCGCATGCCACGGGGTCGAAGTACAGGGGGAAGCCCGCCGGAAGTGTCGGCGATATCGGCTGCTTCAGTTTTCACTCTTTGAAGAATATAACGACCCTCGGTGAAGGGGGCATGATCACCACGAACAATGACGACCTCGTCGACAGGATCAACAGAATGCGCGTGATGAGCATCACCACCTGGAATCCTGATGATACAGAGTGGACCTTTGGGGGTTATCATCTCGAGAAAACCGATGTGAAGGATTACTGGATTCCGTCTCATTTCGATGTGATCGACGATGACGGAAAATGGGGATGCAACTACCGCATGTGCGAGGCACAGGCTGCTGTTGGCCGCGCACAGCTCAGAAAGCTCGACCAGCTCGTCCAAAAGAGAAGGGAGCACGCACATCGTCTTTCGGACGGGATCAGGGGGGTCAAGGGGCTCACCGTCCCCTACGAGGATGAAAACTGTTTTCACAGCTATCATCTGTACACACTCTGTGTGGAGGAGGATGAGCTCGGCGCTTCCAGGGATCAGTTCATGCGGGTGCTGTACCGGGAAGAGGGGATTCAGGGAATCCTGCACTATCAGCCCACCTATCACTTCACCGCCTTGAAGAAGCTCTACAATTATCCGGACAGGCTCTGCCCCCATGCGGAGAAGTTCTTTTACCATAGGGAGCTGAACCTTCCCATGCACCCCCGATTGACAAAGGATGATATCGATACCATGATACAGGGGATAAAAAACGCTGCCGAGAAGGTGCGTGGAACAGGAGTTTCGTAAACTCAGTAAAAGAATGTATTGAAAAAGGTTTTATTGTATAATCATGATCAATCCAGGTCTATCAATGCGGCATGTTTCGTTGGTGAAGCCCTGGGAATAGAGCTGGCTTGTTGTCATGCTTTGTGTGAAAGCCGTCCATTAGGACAGCATATATTAACCTCAAGGAGGTAGCACCACTATGAAAAAGGTTATGTTAGTACTGTTGGTACTGTCCTTATCCGCCGGCTTCGCCTTTGCGGGCAGCGGCGGTGATGGAGCAGATGGAAAGATGACATTTGCCATTATTCCCATGTTCGTGGGTCACCCATGGTTTGTACGCTGCGAGCTGGGAGCGAAACGGGCAGCTGAAGAACTGGGGATCGATTATGTGTTCATCGGTCCGGAGAAGGCAGATGCAGCTAGGCAGCTCGACATGTTCAATGACCAGGTAAACAAGGGTGTGGATGCCATCATACTGGCCGTATCCGACGCCAAGGCCTGGGAGCGGCCTATTCAGGACGCCCAAGACAAGGGTATTCCCGTATTCGGGTTCGATATCGGTGCACCGAACACTATCTGGCTCTCATCGGGCTGGGAGACGGTACAGAGCGGCATCAATATCGGTGAGGGCCTTGCCAAGGAAATCGGCGGGTCGGGCAAGGTTGCCATTCTCACCGGAAGCCTGGGCTCTCCCTTTCTCGCGGAACGGCAGAAGGCAATCGAGGACACCCTCGACAAGTATCCGGGTATCGAGGTTGTCGGTGTGTTTGCCACCGAAGATGACTACGAAAAGGCGCTGGGCCAGTGCGAATCGGTTCTGCAGGCACACCCCGATCTCGCAGGGTTCGCCAGTACAGTCACCACTGGTATTCCAGCAGCTGCCAGGGCCATCGAGAATGCCGGAGTGGGTGGAGACGTTGCCGTTTGGGGCGTCGCACTCGGGAAACAGAATGCCGAGTATGTCAAGAAGGGCTGGGTCAACGGAGCTCTCATTCTCGACCCCGCGAAGATGACCTACCTTGGTGTCGTGATAGCCTACAACTATCTCACTAATGACGGTCAGGTTCCCAAACCGAATGATGATTTCGGATGGGCGGGAGTACCGACAACACTGCCCGAAAAGAAGGCAACCTATGCGCTTGACGTTCTCCTTACTCCCGAGAACGTAGATGATTTCGAATTCTAAGCAGATAGGGTCCACTTTCGAAGCCGGGGAGGAGGGTTGCCCTCCCCCCCCGGCTTTTCCCTGAGGTGGAAGTGAAACTGTAAGGTACAATCCATGATCTCCATTGGAAAGGTTTCAAAATCTTTCCCGGGGGTGAAAGCCCTCGACGACATCTCCTTCACCATTCAGTACGGTGAGGTCCATGGCCTGGTTGGGGAGAACGGTGCAGGGAAGAGCACCCTTATCAAGATACTCTCCGGCATTTATCCCCAGTACGAGGGGAACATTGTATTCGATGGCAGTGTACGGCACTTCTACTCAGCACATGAGGCACAGACAGGGGGCATAGCCACCATATTTCAGGAGCTCACGGTCATCAAGGAGCTCTCGGTTGCGGAAAACATCTTTCTGGGGAGAGAACCGACACGGCGCCTGGGAATGCTGGACTGGAGCGTCATGCGTGATAAGAGCAACGAGGTGCTTCAATTTCTGGACACACCGCTTGACCCCAGAGAAACGGTGGGGAAGCTCTCCGTTGCCAATCAGCAGATCGTGGAGATCTGCAAGGCGCTGGTACTGAACTCCAGGATCATCATCATGGATGAACCCACCTCATCCCTCACCGAACATGAGGTGGATCAGCTCTTCATCACCATTAGAAGATTGAAGGAGAAGGGTATAACCATACTCTACGTGTCCCACAAGATCGAGGAGATATTCGAGATATGCGACTCCATCACCGTGCTCAGAGACGGTAAACATATCGGTACGGTCGAAAAGACAGAGACCTCTCCCGATGAAGTGATCAGTATGATGGTGGGACGTTCGATGAACATGATGTTTCCTCCCAGGTCAGCCAAAAAGGGCGGACTGCTTCTCTCGGTACGGGATCTCTCGCGCATAGGGGAATTCGAGCATGTGAGCTTCGATCTCCATGAGGGTGAGATTATCGGATTCGCAGGGCTGATCGGTGCGGGCAGGACAGAGCTTGCACGGGCGCTTTTCGGTGCGACCGCTCTGGACACAGGAGAGATAGGCCTGTACGGAGACCGCATCGACCACTTCGCACACCCCAACGACGCACTGTCACGGGGCGTTGCATATCTCTCCGAAGACCGAAAGGGCGAGGGGCTGATGCTGGAGCTGAGCGTCAGGGAGAACATGTCACTTCCCATCCTGAAAAAAATATCCCCCTACTTCTTCGTGCAGGGCGCCCGTGAGAGGGAGCTGGTCCAGTCATATATTTCCAAGTTCAAGATACGAATGACGAGCATCGACCAGATCGTGGAATCTCTCTCAGGCGGCAATCAGCAGAAAGTGATCATCTCAAAACTGCTTCTGACCGAGTCAAAGGTGTTCATATTCGATGAACCGACCCGCGGCATCGACGTGGGTGCAAAGTATGAGATATACAAGATCATGAATGATCTCACCCTTGAGGGTAAGGGTATCATATTCATCTCGTCAGAGCTTCCCGAGGTACTGGGGGTGTCCGATCGGATTTTCTGTATGAGGGAGGGTGAACTCGTACAGGAATTCACCCGTGATGAGGCGGAACCGGAGAAGGTGATGAAGGTGCTTGCGGCTGGAGAAAATCTTACGGGGGGAGATGCCGCATGAACGATTTGGCCGGTAAAAACACAATCATCTCGAGCCTTCGCGATGTATTCAAGGTGCGGGAGGCACCGATTTTCATCTATGTCATCGTCATGATCGCGGTATTCTCCTCTACCATAGACGGTTTCTTTTCAATGAAGAACTTCGAAATCATCTCCCGTCAGATAACCACCATTGGCATTGTCTCTGTGGGAATGACCCTGGTTATTTTATCCGGGGGTTTCGATCTCTCGGTGGGCGCGATTCTCTCCTTTGCCATCAACATAGGAGGCCAGGGCATTGTGTTTGGCTGGCCCATCTGGATTGTGTATCCCTTTATGCTCGCTCTGGGGATTATACTGGGTTGGATCAACGGCTTTCTCATTACGAGGCTCGCCGTGCCTGCGCTTATCATCACACTTGGGACCATGAATATCTACCGCGGTATAACCATGGTCATCACCAAAGGGGTATACATCACACCCATACCCTCGGTTTATTCCTTTATTGGGAGGGGATATATCCCATTCCTGTTCTATGCCGCTGTGCTCGGGATCTTCACATTCGCCACTCTCAAGACCCGGTTTGGGCGAAATATCTTCGCCATAGGCGGGGCAGAGGAGTCTGCACTCTATTCTGGTGTGCCGGTGCGGCGATACAAGACGATTGTGTATATCATCTCAGGTTTCCTCTCAGCGCTCTCTGGCCTGATCCTGGTGGGGAAGAGCGGTTTTGTACAGCCCCAGGCGGGACTCGGCTATGAGTTGAATGCCATAGCTGCCGTGGTCATCGGAGGCACGAGTATCTTCGGCGGGTCCGGCAGCGTGCTTGGAACCTTTCTCGGTTCTGTCATGCTCGGTATCATACTTGCCGGGCTCACCATGCTTGCGGTCAATCCCTACTGGCAGGGGCTGATTACAGGTGTGCTCATCGTATTTGCCATCACTCTGGATTCATTACGGTATTTGAAAAGATAGGGAGTAGGGTCGAATGCGCATTGTTCGGAGCGGTCAGCTGAAGATCATATTCATCCTGACAGGTGTCAATATTCTCATTATGGCGGCGCTTACCTACCTCTCCCCCACTTTCATGACCTACGGTAACATAACTGCGGTTATGACCCGCATGAGTGAACTGGGGATGCTGGCCATTGCCGAAACGATTGTCCTGATTGGCGGAGGTTTCGATATATCAATCGGAGCGGTCATGGCACTGAGCGGGGCTGTCCTGGGAACCCTCCACGTCATGGGTGTGCCCTTCTATCTTTCGATCATCATCGCGCTTGCAGCAGGCATTGCAGTTGGACTCTTGAATGCTGTGCTTGTGGTCAATTTGCGGCTGACCCCCTTTATTGTAACGCTTGCCACCATGGCGATCGTACGCAGCGTGGTCTATGCACTTCTCAAGGGCAATGTGCTTACCGAACTGCCGGAAGCCTTTCTCAACCTCTACTACGTGTATGTTTTCAAGCTCCCCCTGCTCTTTGTCATACTGGTGGCAACTGCGGTGATTATGGCCATCATGCTCAAGAAGACCATTTTGGGAAGACGCATCTTCGCGATCGGCGGAAATGAAAAAACTGCCTATGTCTCGGGTGTCTATGTCAAACGCATTCGTTATTTCGTGTATTGTCTGAGCGGTTTTATCTGTGCGCTTGCCGGTCTTCTCTTCACCGTCAGGATACGCGCGGTAATCCCCGATGCAGGACTCAACGCTCCACTTGAGGTTATCACCGCTGTACTCATCGGGGGTACAACCATATACGGCGGTAAAGGATCGATACTGGGTTCTCTACTGGGAATTCTTGCCATGTATCTGCTTCTGAACGGTTTCAGCCTGCTCGGTCTCAACCCCTTCTGGGAAGTCATCATTCTGGGAGTCATTCTGATCGTTGTCATCGGTCAGGAGGGGATCATCAAGTCCTTCAGGGCACCCTTTGTGCGGACACGGGCGTAAGGAATTCGAGAACACAATGGATAAACGGCTGGATGGTAATATAGCCCTCGTAACGGGTGCAGGAACGGGTATCGGCAGGGCCATAGCTTCGCTCTTTGCCCGTCATGGTGCCCGGATAGGTGTGAATGTATATAAAAGTGTGGAGGGAGGGCAGCAGACAGTTCGGGACATCGTGGAGCAGGGCGGCGAGGCGGTGCTGCTGCCGGCCGACATTTCCAGCCCGGCAGACGTGGAGGTATTGACCGAAAGATTAGCGCAAACTTTCGGCGGTATCGACATCCTCGTCAACAACAGTGGAATCGGAACGACCCGCACATCTGACAGGGTTACCGACATAGATGAAGATGAGTGGGACAGAGTACTGGAGGTGAACCTGAAGGGGGCCATGCTCACATCGAAATTTGTGATCCCCCACATGCGAAAGCGGGGAGGGGGAAATATCGTCAATATCTCCTCTATTCGGGGACTCCTGGGAAACCCGGTGCTCGCATCCTACTGCGCGTCCAAGGGGGGCATGGTGCTTCTGACGAAACAGATGGCACTCGACTATGCGGCCGACCATATCAGGGTCAACTGTGTGTGCCCTGGATTTACCCATACCCAGATGCTGGAGACCTATCTGCACAAGCAGGATGATCCTGCCGGAGCAAGGAAGGCATTCGCCGATATGGCCCCGCTCCGGCGAATCGGAACCCCTGACGAGATCGCCTGCTGTGTCCTCTTTTTTGCATCCGACGAATCGTCCTTCATCACCGGCACGGCCCTGCCTGTTGACGGCGGATATACGGCCAACGGGATACGGGTAATACAATGATGAGATTTGAGGGTAAGGTGATCATCGTAACCGGAGCTGGCTCGGGCATAGGGAAGGCGGCTGCCACTCTGTTTGCCGGGGAGGGAGGCATGGTTGCCCTTCTTGATCTCGATTCAAAAGGGGTTGAGGAGACGTCCAATGCAATTACGCACCAAGGGGGCGAGACATTACCCCTCGTGTATGACGTGATTGATGAGCAGGGCGTATCCAATGCCGTGGAGCAGATCCTGCAGCACTACAATCGTATCGACGTACTCTGCAACAATGCGGGTATCGAGCTTTCCAAACCGCTTGTCCAGACAGAGGGGCACGAATGGGACCGTGTACTTGCCGTTAACCTGAAGGGCATGTTTTTGCTGTCCAAACATGTGCTTCCTCACATGATCAGTTCGGGAGGCGGCACCGTGGTCAACACCTCCTCCATATCGGGGCTGCTTGGCTGGCCCGATTCGTCTGCCTACTGTGCATCCAAGGGGGGTGTGATTCAGCTCACCAGGGAGATGGCCGTTGAGTATGGGCCGCACAACATCCGGGTCAACTGTATCTGCCCGGGCACCACGGTAACCCCCATGATAGACCGTCTTCTGGGCCTTGAGGAGGACCCCGAGGGAACCGCTCTGTCAATCAGAGCCATGCACCCCCTCGGCAGGTTCGCACAGCCCGAGGAGATAGCCAGGGCAATGCTCTTCCTGGCTTCTGAAGAGGCGTCATTCGTGACCGGGGCGGTGCTCCCCGTTGATGGAGGATATACGGCGAAATAGCATGGGCAATCTTGCCATTTATCGTATTGGATGAGATGCAGGTTTCCCCTGCTGAAGGAGGCTTAAAAGATGGGAAAGTTTGTTGAATTGAGCGGCGTGATTGAAAACGGCTTGTGGGGATACCATGAGCTCCCGGGGCTGGAAAACATTATGCCCAGGGTGGCGGTCGAAACAGTCGCTACTGTGAAGGAACATGATTTTTTCAGCTCGAAGATCGTTGTGTCAACCATATCGGGCACCTACCTTGAAGCCGGATCCCATATTCTGGAAGATGGAAGGAACCTCGATAGCTATTCGATTGAGGATTTCATCAAACCGGTCAAAATCGTACGCCTGCCCGAGCAACCTGCAAAAAACCTCATCGATGACAGCATGCTCGACGCCCATGCCCCGAAAATCGACAGGGGTGATGCCATGATCATCGAGACCGGTTGGGGCAAGATGTGGAACAAGCCAGGCTATGTTCTGCAGTGCCCGAACATGCTAAAGACAGCGCTCGAGTGGGTTCTGGATAAGGATATCAGCATCTTTGGCATTGATGTACCCTGCATTGAGGCGTCCTGGTCTGAAGGCGACGAGGAGGAGAAGGGCGGGTTGCTCAGTGAGATGTTCAAACGGGGAGTGCTTCTCGTGGCCCCTCTGGTCAATCTCGATAGGATAGAGGCGGACAGGGGGACGCTGTTCTGTATTCCCCTGGCCGTTAAGGGCACATCCGGAGCACCTGCCCGGGTATTGTTCATGGAGGGAGATTTAGCGTAACAGGTTCATTGCTACACTTTCCATTGTGAGGATGTATAACAAGCTTGAACTTCTCAAAAGCGCGGTGATAACGTGACCGACAAAGAGTGGATTCAGAAGACCCTCTCTCACCAGGAAACTGGGAAGGTGCCCTACAACTTTATGTTTTCCCCACCCATTGAAGCCCTTCTCAAGCGACACTACCGCAGCAGCAGCCTCGAAGAAACGCTTGATTGCCCTATTCGCATGAATGCGCCCAATTCCATCAAACCGCTCTATGCGAGCCCGGACAGTTACGGTGATACTATTGAGGACGAGTTCGGCGTCATCTGGTCGACCAGCTACATAGACCGGGGTGCACCGATCGGTCCATGCCTGCGGGAGCCTACGCTTGCCGGGTACCGGTTTCCCGATCCGTCGGAGGAGTACCGCTTCGAGGGATTAAAAGAGTGGTCTGCGGAGAACAGTGACCAGTACCGTATTCTGTGGGTGGGTGATCTGTGGGAACGCGCCACATTCATGCGGGGTATGGAGGACCTCCTCATCGACGTGACTCGGAACCCTGCGTTCGTATCTGCCCTGCTGGGCGGCATTGGCGACTACATTCTCGGCACCATGGAATTGCTTTTCGAGCGATGCGAGTTCGAGGCAATCGCGTTGAGCGATGACTATGGTACGCAGAAAGACCTGATCATCTCGCCGGAGTCCTGGAGACGTTTCGTGAAACCCTCTCTCCGGGCTATATACGATCTTGCAAAGAGAAAGGGAAAGGCAGTTTTTCATCACAGCTGCGGCAATGTGTCGGCCGTCATCCCCGATCTGATCGATCTGGGCCTCGACATACTTCACCCTATTCAGCCTGAGACCATGGACATTTTAGCGCTCAAGCGGTCCTATGGAAAGGATCTCACCTTCTGCGGCGGACTGGGAACGCAGAATACACTTCCCCATGAAAATCCCTGCGAGGTACGAGATGAGGTAAAGCGGCTCAAGGAAGAGATGGGACGGGGAGGGGGGTACATACTCGAACCGGGCATCACCCTGCAGGCCGATGTGCCCCTGCCGAACCTGCTCGCCATGATCGAAGAGGCATTGGAGCAGTAAAAGCCCCTCCTGTTTTTTATTCAGGTTGGTTTCAATCCTTTGTTACGATTTAACATATATATTGTTTAAGTTATTCTTTATATAGTAGATTGTTGTGCATATTATTTCATATTTATTCGATGTTTTGTTCGACATTCCGCATACCCAAGAAGTGTGATTCCTAAACCGTTGGGCGGACGTTGGGATCGTCTCCAAGTTTCTTTGTGGCCTGCTCCCGAGCACATCCACAGGTCGGATAGAGCTTTCCACGGTTATATTCTTCGTACACTCCATGATCATATTCAAGTCCTTAGATACGATCGTACACATTTCATCTATCGATGAGCATGATGGCCGGCAACGAGCCCTGCTTCTGCAACACTCTTAGCAGGGCGACGCCAGCCTCCTCGAACATACGTATGTCGAGTATGATAATATAGAAGCTGTCGAGCTTCTGTCGAAGGAAATCTTTCGGGTATTTGAAGGTAGCAGGATTGTGGTTATTTTTAGCCAAATAACCGGTGAGAAGATCGATGAGTTTCTGATCATCATCAACAACTGCTATTCACACCGTAGGTCTACCTTTTTTGACGCGTGACAGTCGTGCTTCTTACCAGGAGTGGATGGGCCCTGCTCGTCGAACATGCAAGAAGGGGAACTGCGAAAGCAGTTCCCCTTCCTATCAACCGCCCGGCCGCCGGCAGATTCTCTGTTAGATGTACGGGTATCAGGCCCAAAGCACACCATCACCAGCAATGACCATTGCCGTCATTCCAACCCCTACCACCGCCACTTTGTCCACGTCCGTAGCCTCTCATACCGCCAGATCGATTGTCGGCATAAGGACCATAACCCGAGCCAGGACCAAACTGTCCGATTTCATCGGGATCGGCTATCTCGTATGTCTTCGATCCCTTGGTGACCGTACTGACCCAGATTACATCATCGTCTACCTTGTAACCCGATACACTCACGCGGTCCTTTGCACCAAGTTGCATCTCGGTTTCTTCAAGAAAACGCATCGGATGTAAAAGCAGGCGATACTGATCCCCGGATGAGGTGCTCAACGTAAATCCCCACGTTTGCGAGAACTCAAGCGTTCCTTCGAGCTTCTTTACCTCTTCAGCAGCGTCAAAATCCCAGCGGTGTGCAAAGGCAGCAATTCCCGAGGCTAAAACGAGTGCTGCAACAACCACCACAAGAACTATAAGTTTTCTCTTTCCTTTCATAGTACCCTCCTTGAGAGAAATTGATTAATACTAATATAGGGAAAGAGTGTTGCTAAATTATGTATCGCCTGTAAAAAAATGTAAAAATCTAGTGGTATAAAAAAAGCGAGCGAGAGGAGAACTTTCAGTTCAATTCGTATGTCACCACCCCGACAATATTCACGTTGCCCTCGGGTTTCCGGAAGATCACTTTCACCACACCAAGTGTTTATTCATTGCCTCCCAGGCGTTTCTGGAAAACAGTGCTGAAGATTTAGTTGTAAAAAAGAATGCGACGATCACGAATTTAAAATTCTTCCTGCACTGTCTTAGGTATAGTTATCCAAACTGAAACCAGAACTATTCGTGTACGCTACTGGAAAAGTTTGAATAATCACGGTATTGATAAATAGAAAAAATCGATGTGAATCCATCTTGACATTGATGTTATGTATAACTATTGTTGTGTATACCCCCCCTGGGTATTACTTGATAATTGGAGGTAGTTTCATGAAGACATATACAATAGTTTCAGTAATTGGTGTTTTATTACTTTTCCTGTTTATAGGAGGTATGGCGCTCAGTGACGGAGGGCACGGCAGAAATATCGATGAAATCCTTGCAGAGATTCGTCAAGAACAGGGTATCGAGTCTGATGATCCAATTGATCCAGACGGTGTGAGTGATGAATATTTAGAAGAACTTGGCGAAGCTGTCATGGGTCTTATGCACCCAAACGAGCGTGAGCATGAGTATATGGACGAGATGATGGGAGGCGAAGGCTCGGAGAGTCTCGAGTACATGCATAGGATGATGGGTTATCGTTACTTGAGCAGTGGATTCCGCAACCCGGGCCTTCCCATGATGAGAGGAGGATGGATGGGTAGGGGAATGATGGGTGGCATGCCCATGATGGGATGGGGTATGCATCATGGTTGGGGTAGGGGGAACTACGGTGCTTTCCCCGGAACGATGATGGGTGGTTTTTGGGGATATTATACATGGAGGATCATCATGTGGATTGTTTTACTCGGGGTAATCGGTGTGGTTATCTGGCTGGTCGTCAGGTCGCAAAAGCAGCATGGAACTTTTCGTAATCCAGAGGTAGATTCACCTCTCGAGATTGCTAAGCGGCGCTATGCACAAGGGGAGATATCAAAGGAAGAGTTCGAGACCATGAAGAAGGATCTTCAATAAAGAAAGTATTTGCATACAACTTTTAATTTTATGAGTATATGCGTTTGAATCATAAACAATGAGACCTCCTCATCACAATTTATAATTCCTCTTTAGATAATATATCCATCAACTCATCAATAACTTCTTTACTATTCTCACCATTATTTTGTATCGCATTTCTTACACAGTTATCTAGATGTCTTTTTAAAATGAGTTTTCCTACATTGTTAAGAGCCGACCGAGCAGCAGATATTTGATTGATTATATCAATACAGTACTTCTCTTCCTCTACCATCCTCTGTATACCTCTAATCTGTCCCTCAATAATATTCAACCTTTTAAGTGCGGCCTTATTCGTCGGATAGGGTCCCTTTTTTTCATAACTTGTCTTTTTTTCTAAATCATTTTGAACTTGTGTTTGCTCTTTAGCCATAATTTAATTCTCCACCATAGAAAAGTGATTTAAGCTTTATTAATTCCAAGAGTTTTTCATTACACCTTTATAAAATACCAAATATATACCCCCTGGGGGTTAGGTGTATAGTAAAGATAACACTTGTATCATCTTTTGTCAAATATGCATGTGCACATGCTATCCTAAATATGAGACCTTTGCATATTTGTTAAAGGGAATTTTTCTGCGTAAATTTTTAAATAATATCTTGACATTCGGATTAAAATTCTCTAATATTTAGATATACTATACAGGGGTGGGGTATAATCTTTTTTAAGGAGTTCTGGCATGGTAGAAACAATTGTTAGAATAGATGGAATGACTTGTGATAAATGTGTCCAACTAGTAAAGAATTCGTTAACGAATGTAGTTGGTGTTTTAGGAGCAGAAGTTTCATTAGACGATAAACAGGCTCGTGTGAAGTATGACACTAATGCGACTGACTTGTATGATATTTATAGAGCCGTAGAGGATGCTGGCTATATAGTTTTTGAGGATCCTGGAACTGAAGATTCCACTGATGTTTTTGATGATAGTAGAATCGCTGAACCGGAACTTTCAGCCACAGAGAAGGTTACTCTCCCAATAGAAGGAATGAACTGTGCTTCATGTGCGCAGACCATCGAGAAGTCGATCGTCAAACAGAAGGGGGTGAATAGGGCATTGGTGAACTTCGCCGCTGAAAAGGCCTATGTGGAGTACGACCCTGCCCTCGTCGGTATCCTCGACCTCGAAGAAGCGGTGCGGGCTGTAGGCTACGACGTAAGTTCTGACGGGCAGAAGGTCACGCTAAAGCTCGGAGGCATGAGCTGCACATCCTGCGCACAAACCATCGAGAAAGCCCTCACCAAGACCAAGGGCGTAAAGAACGCAGTGGTTAACTTTGCCGCTGAAACCGCCTATGTCGAGTTTGACGCCACCGTTACGGGCCTAGAGAAGCTCAAAGCTGCTGTTGCTGCCACTGGGTATGAGGTCGTGGACAAGGAGGTAGAGGCTGTTGAGGAGGAAGACGAGGATATCAAGAAGGTCCGTGATGCCCGGGTAAGGATGTGGACGGCGTGGGGTTTCACAGCACCTATTACCATATGGATGGCCCTTGAAATGTTCTTTGGAATCTTGTGGCCGAACCGGATGGTATTCGATATAGGGATGATTGTTTTCGCCATTCCCGTAATCTTCTGGAAAGGGTGGCCAACCCTGCGCTCTGCATTTAAGGCAATCAGTCACGGGAGGGCGAACATGGATGTACTCATCGCTATGGGTACATCGGTTTCGTTTCTCACAGGTTTTGCTACCTTTTTCACACCGGTTGCAAATTATGCCGGCGTTGCGGCTATGATCATGTCATTTCATCTTACCGGTAGACTCATAGAAACAGCTGCCAAGGGGAGGGCGTCGCAGGCAATCAAGAAGCTGCTGGAACTGGGCGCAAAAACAGCACGCATACTGGTTGAAGGCGTTGAGCGGGAAGTCCCTATCGAAGAGGTTCGTGTGGGTGACATGATGATTGTGCGACCAGGCGAAAAGATTCCCACTGATGGTGTAATTAGTGAGGGAGAGAGCACCATTGATGAGTCGATGGCCACAGGGGAATCCATGCCCGTAAACAGGAGACCTTCTGATGAGGTCATCGGTGCAACGGTAAATCAGGAGGGACTATTAAAAATAAAGGCTGCAAAGGTGGGGAAGGACACCTTTTTATCCCAGGTAATAAAGATGGTTGAGGAGTGTCAGGGATCGAAAGTCCCCATCCAGGAGTTTGCTGATCGAATCACCGCCTACTTTGTACCCATCGTACTTGCTGTTGCGGCCGTTACGGTCATCTCGTGGCTTCTGTTTCCCAATACCTTTCATCCCATTACAGTATGGGCCTCGTCGTTTATACCATGGGTAAACCCAAGTTTGGGTGTTGTCACCTCTGCGATCTTTGCCAGTGTTGCGGTGCTGGTTATAGCCTGTCCGTGTGCTCTAGGTCTGGCGACCCCTACTGCTCTCATGGTCGGAAGTGGGATAGGGGCTGAAAATGGTATTCTCATCCGACAGGGTGAAGCGATTCAGACATTAAAGGATGTGCGGATAATTGTGTTTGATAAAACGGGTACTATTACAAAGGGCAAGCCTGAGGTTACCGATATTGTTCCTGCTCACGGGTTTGAAAAAGAGAGGCTGCTCTATCTTGCGGCTACTGCTGAGACAGGGTCGGAACATCCGCTCGGTCAGGCGGTTGTACGGCATGCCAAAGAGAAGGGTCTATCATTCGGTACATTAAAGAATTTCAAGGCAATTCGTGGCAAGGGGATAGAGGTACAAATTGATGGTGAAAATGTTCTTGTGGGGAGCAAAAAGTTCATTGAGGAATCGGGTGTTTCAACTGAATCCATTCAATCTGAGCTTACAAAACTAGAGAACGAGGCGAAAACTATTATGCTCGTGGCAACCGAGGGAAAACTTGCAGGTGTTATTGCTCTTGCTGATACACTGAAGGAAGATTCTGTCCAGGCCATCCGAGAGCTCGAGTCCATGGGGATTGAGACGGGCATGATTACGGGTGACAATCGCCTCACTGCGGAGGCTATTGCAAAACGAGTTGGCATATCGCGGGTTCTTGCGGAGGTTCTGCCCGATGGAAAAGTTGATGAGATTAAACGTCTTCAGGAGGAAGGAGGAGTCGTTGCCATGGTGGGCGACGGAATCAATGACGCCCCCGCGCTCAAACAGGCAAATGTTGGAATAGCAATCGGGACGGGAACGGATATCGCTATTGAGGCATCAGATGTGACGCTTGTGCGTGGTGAGCTCTCTAGTGTGGTTTCCGCGGTAAAACTTTCAAAAGCAACATTCAAAAAAATCCGACAGAACTTGTTCTGGGCATATTTCTATAATACTGTGGCAATTCCGGCGGCGATTCTCGGATTCTTACATCCCATTATCGCTGAGGCAGCCATGGCAACGAGCTCGATCAACGTTGTGACGAATGCCAATCTTTTAAGGTTTGCAAAGATTAAACCGGATTATATGGGCAAGAGCTCAAAGAACTAGTAAAGCCAAGTGATTTCTAATAAAGGGATTGGAGGGTTGTCTGTAGGTGGGGTGGCCATAGATAATGCTCCATTTAAACTTTAATTTTTAAGTGTATGGAGAAACATGTCGCTTGGGTTGCCAGTCTTTCAACCAGTTTGCAAAGAAAGCTGTATCGGATGCGATTATAATGATGAGTTTTTTTGATAATGAAACAAGCGCATCGATCTACAGCGTGTCAACATTCTGGTTGGGGACATATATTTGGTGATATTAATACCTGCATACAAGAGTAAAATTATGAACCATATTCAAGTCTGTAATGTGTATCAGGAACATCTAGAGGAGAAACTTTTATAAAGGGAAAATGCTATGATTGAAAATTATGAAAAGTTGAAGCATAGTTTGAGTAAAACGACGAATGGGCGATATGGTGAAGATAATTTAAAAACATTCGCGATTCATCAAACGTTTGGCGGGGATATCAAAAGAGCATGGGATATGCACAAGATAATATCAGATCTTAGATTTGAGCAGAACCTAGGGATTATTGCTGCGGAGTACCGGAAAATAAGAAGTAATACGCATAGGCGAAAATATAACCACAAATTATTCAATATTATCCAACATGATGCATTAGAGGAAGAAGATAATCAGAAGCTTGAAATTGTCTGAAATTAGCTATCAATCAGTTAACAAATTGTATTGAGGAGGCAACGATAATGGCTATCGATCCTGTTTGCAAGATGGAAGTTGATGAGGA
>JAGLSF010000399.1 GCA_023136305.1 Spirochaetota bacterium | reverse complement strand
GCCGTACCGTCATAGGATACCTCGAATGCCCGTATCATTCCCCCTTCAGCCCCTCGATTTTTTCTCCAACCTTTGCATACAGCTCTTTTGATATCTCGAGGATAAAGGATGGCTTTGATTTACTCGATTTACCGGACCCGAACACCTTGCTGATGACTCTCTTTGCTCCCATCAGCTTCTGAATGCGCTCTTCCCTGTTCTCATCGCTGCCATATTTGTACAGCAGCAGGGTGGACATATAGAGAACCCCCTGAAAACCATAGTTCTTATCCAGATCAGGTCCGAAATTCTTGATGCCATCGATGTGTTCTTGTCCATTCTGCGAATAGGCAATGGATTTCTCATAATAATCCACGGCCTTCCTGTACAGGATGTTCCTGAACCTGTCAAAACCCTGATTTTGATCCTTTGCATGAAGGTCATCGAAGGACCAGGCGCCTCGCAGAGCCGAGAGCCCCTTCTTGAAGGTGGGCGCGCACTCCTTGGTGTGAAATGAATATGAGGCGATGGCGAGCAGATAGCTGGACGTACCGGATATCAGGTCCCGGGGTCTATTGAAATCGATATCGGGAAAAATCATTTTTATTTCACGCACACGCTTGACCTTCTGCGAAAGAGCTGCCGGCCTGTGTTTCGGCGTTATGAGGATAAAATCATCATGATATGTGGCATAGAAACATGCGGGACACACGGTAATCGGGTAATTGAGTGGAAAGATCTCACCGAACTTCTTACTCGGCTCATAAATGCGGCGGAGCTCATCGGTCAAATCAGCTGCGATGAACCTCCCCCCACCTGAGAGCAAATCCTCCCGTTTGGAGACGGTTCCGCACAGTGGGCAGATGACCGGATTTTTCAGGTAGTAGGAAATTTTCATCTCTTTTACCGGCATGAAACAGCTCCTGAGCGGATATACCCCTCCCACAGCAATATATATATAGTACTAATCGGCACATATATCCATTTTTCAGATGATTTTTGGTGCGGGCTTGCTCGGTATGGATGAGGCCTACTGTTCTGCGATGGTTTCTTCGGAAGCTTCAACCATGTGTACTGAAATCGCGGGCGGGTCAACCTCTACGAACGCTACCTCCTCGATATCAGATTGAAACGTAACGGGCAGCAAATAATCGCCGGTCTCACCAATCTCCACACAGTCGACGTATGCGTATACCTGTTCATTCTTGAAACCAGATTCCAGCCGTTTCGGAAGTTTGATCAGGACCGAGACCTCCTGCTCTCCCAGGTCAGGGATGAGCCCTTCGGCAACATTGATAGGTAAAATAACCACACTGCTCACACGTTTGAGTACAAACTCTTCTCTGATAAATATCTTGATACTGACCGGCTGGTCTCTGACCAGGGTAATCTTGTCTGAGCCCGTTTCCAGCTCTATCTCCATGACGGTTGTCTCCGTCATGTTCCCAATATCGACTTTCCTGGTATTGACCGACTCAACGGTTGTTATGAGCGTTGCGGGACCCTGAATCTCCACCGAGGGAGGTTCGATCAAAAACTTTTCAAAACTGTAGCCATGGGGCAGATCAGTGACGATCACCGGAACCACCTTCACAGATTTCCGAATCGCCTGATCGAGCTGCACATCAATGAGGCGGGGACTAATCTCCTTGATCGACACACCACGGGGGATACCGCGGCGCTCTACTTTCACGATTTTCTTCGTCTCCCCCTC
>JAGLSF010000398.1 GCA_023136305.1 Spirochaetota bacterium | reverse complement strand
CCGCACCGAGAGTGACCCTGCAATCATGACCGGAAGGGTCATTGCCTTCTGATAGCCGAACACGATGACGAACAGGAACTCATTCCAGGAGAATATGAAAGAGAGTACATACACCGCCACCAGGCCCGGAGCCGCTATGGGAATGGCGATGCGGAAAAAGGCCCTGAAGTGACCGCACCCGTCGATCATGGCAGCCTCCTCGATGTCCTTGGGCATGTCCCTGAAGAAGTCGAGCATGAGCCACACCGAGAGGGGCAGGTTCATGGTGGTGTGCACCATGATAACCGCAAGAACGCTGTCGAGCAGATGCAGGCGCTGCATGATGAGGAAGTAGGGAATGAGCACCGCAACGGGAGGAAACATCCGCTGCGACAGGATCCACAGGGAGATGTCATCATTCTTCCATTTCTTGAACCGAAACCGGGCAAGGGAATATCCCGCGAATGCTCCCAGGAGCAGCACAACGGCACTTGAAAAGGTGGCTATGATGATACTGTTCAGCAGGGAGCGGAGTGTTCGGTCCCGCGTTACCACAAATGCGTCATGCCACGCGTAGAGCGTGGGCTTGAACTGCTTGTAGGGAATGAAGGTCGCCTTGTAGGAATCACCCGGTTGCTTGAATGAGGTGATGACTGCCCATATCACCGGGAAAAGCGTCCACATGGTGAAAACAATGAGCAGAAAGAGTATTATAGTGACACCGAGGGGTTTTCTTCTGCCGATTCCGTGTGCTGTAATCATCGATACTCCCTCTATGCCCGGGACTTCTTGAACCGGCTTATCAGCGCGATCGCCAGTAACAGCAGTATGACCACGAATATCCACGATATGGAAGATCCCCGGCCCAGCTTGAACCACTTCATACCGATCAGATAGGCGTAGTACGACAACGACTCTGTCGAACCTCCAGGCCCACCTCCTGTTATACCGAACACCAGCTCGAAGAGCTTGAAGGCGTCGATCGCCCGTATGAGAGAGATCGTTACGATAACCGGTGTTATAAGCGGAAGTGTTATGTGTGTGAACATCTGCCAGCCATTCGCCCCATCAACCGCTGCAGCCTGATACAGCTCCATGGGCAGGGACTGAAAGGCTGCCAGCAGGGCGAGGAACATGAATGGTGTCCACTCCCACACGTCAACCATTATGATCGTGAAAGGGGCTATTCGTACATCGGTGGTCCACTTCACCCCCTGTAACCCTATCAGCTTGAGTATGGAGTTAAATACACCGATATCGGGATGCAGCATCATGCGCCACAGAAAGGCAACGGCAATGGGGGGGCAGGCCATGGGAATCAGGTACACCACCCTGAAGAAGTTCTTTCCGTAAAATCTCTGACTCAACAGCGCCGCCAGCACCAGTCCCAGTGCAAGTTCCACGGTCACGCCGATGCCCACGTACATGGCAGTAAATCGCAGGTCAGCCCAGAACCGCGGATTTTCAAACAGAAAATACTTGAAGTTGTCCAGCCCCACCCACTTGGGTGTGGGCATCGTGTTTGCATGCCACTTCATGAGTGAAAGCGTCAGCGTCCACACCAGCGGCAGTATGGCCATGAGTGCCAGATACCCCAGAGCCGGCAGCAGGAACGCCCACTTGATGCTCTGTCTTTTATCCAGTTTTATGGGCATGTGCATCCCTTCCGCGATGTGGAAAAAGTACAGGGGAGCTTTGGCACTCCCCTGTACAGCAGTAG
>JAGLSF010000397.1 GCA_023136305.1 Spirochaetota bacterium | reverse complement strand
AGGCCGTCGCCGCCCACACCGAAGTGCCGGTCGGCTATTTTTTTTGCTAGGTCGCTGAAGTCTACGTCATAGCTGTCCTTGAGAAGGTCGAGGTAGACATAGTCGTTACCGGCACCTTCCATCTTGATGAATTCAATGTCCATGATGCGCGTCCTTTTGATCCCTATAAAAAATGACCTAGATACTATTGGCTTACCATCACAGGATAGTCCATCCTATCCTTTTTATAACTTTTTGTTCGCCAGCACAATGCTAATGTGAACCCACTGTATGTTTCTTTTTGTTAACGGGATAAAACTTTGGCATTCACCCTAAATATAATCAAATGATCGGCAATACGAAGGAAAAGTTGTGACAAAGGGAGGAGGAGGCACATGTCGAGAAGGATGGGTTTAGTGTTACATAAACATCTGATTGAGCTGGAAGATCGGCAGCATGATTGAGAGAATGGCGAAACCGACGAGAACGCCAATAATCACGATAATGATCGGTTCGGCGAGTGAGGTCAATGTCTGCACCCGCTCGGTAAGCTCTACCTCGATGTTGTGTCCGATGGAGTCCAGAACCTCCGGTATTCGGTCTCCCATCTCGCCAGCGTGTATCATACCCAGTAGCGACGCATTGAACAGCTGATTGGAGGAGAGTGCGCGGGAAAGCCTCTCGCCTTTCTTCACTGATTCGATGGCCCTGTTAATCACATCGATGTACACGCGGTTTTTGAAAATGTCTCTCGTTCCCTCGAGGGCTTCGATCACCCCTATACCGCTTGTAAGCATGAGGCTCATGGTGTAGGAGAATCGTATCTTGAAGGTATCGAGTATGAGCTTGTTTACCACAGGGAATTTGAATACCATTCGGTCGAAGTAGAGTCTGCCGCGCTCGCTCTGATAGTGCCTTCGAAGAAGCAGTACGGCAGCTGCAATGACGATAAGAATGATCCACCACCCTTTGGATATGACGTTTGTTGAACCGATAAGCAGTCTGGTCGGTAACGGGAGGGCCTGGTCAAAATCTGCGAATAGCTGCGCGAAGGTGGGGATAATGAAAGAGACAAAGAATATGATGACCACAAGGGCGAAGAGGAGCATGAGTGCAGGATAGGTGAGCGCGGACCGAAGCTTTGCGATGAGGGCCTGGTTCTTTTCAAACATACCTGCAAGTCTCTTGAACACCTCATCGAGCTTACCAGACACTTCTCCAGCGTGTACCGTGTTTACGTACATCTGGTTGAAGTATTTTGGGTAATCTGCGAAGGCCCTGGATACACTCTTACCCTCCTTGATCCTTTCCTTGATGTCGATCATCATTTTCTTGACGTCTTCGTCCTCCATCTGGTCGATGACGCCGTCGAGGGCATTGATGACGGGAAGCTGTGCACCGAGCATGAAGGATAGCTGTCTGGTAATGATAGAGGCAACGTTCCTGCGCTGGGAAAAGGAGATGGATCGGAAAAGTCCCTTCTTTCGGTGGGCAACTTCTGATATCTCTTGAAGATAGAGTCCCCTGGTTTTCAATTTTTCACGGGCGATTTCAACGCTTGGCGCATCGATGATACCCTTGATATTCTTGCCGACCGCGTTCAAACCCCTGTAATCGTATATCGCCATTATACTCGACCGATCCTCCTCGCGCCCTCTCTCATAGTATATACTATCACGTTACTCTGCAGAGAAATAAATCCATTCAGGAACCTGGTTTCT
>JAGLSF010000396.1 GCA_023136305.1 Spirochaetota bacterium | reverse complement strand
ATACCTCTGTACGTGTTCAGTATATTTTGTCAGCATTCAGTGTGCAACCCCTTTCCAAGCTCCTCCAGGTTTCGCGGCCAGTCACCCTTCAGAATACGTGAGAGCGACCGGTCGGTACACAAGCGGTATGGTCCATCGAAGTGTGCTGCAGGTGAGCTGCGGGAATACGCTGTTTTTAACGAATGCTGCCTATAAGGCTTTTCTCTTTACCCGGTTTCCTATACTGCTTTTCCATGAGATGCTGCTTGATCATTTCGCGGGTAAACGGTTTTGAAATGGGCATCTGTTTTTTACTGTCGTTTTCCTCTTTGTCGTCTGGAGGAGTCAGGAGAGGCTTCTCCCTCTTCATGAGCGCGAGCATCATCCTCCCGAGAGCCACATCAATGATATTGTACAGGGCAAAGAGGGCAATCTCACTGTGCATGACCTGTGCAAGCCTGCCGTAGAGTACCGTACTCTGCGGTATAAGGATGAGCAGCCCTATAGCTGCAATGTATCGAACCCGGTTTGGGATCCTGAGGCCGAGGAAAGTGCCCCGGGAGAGTATGTGCGCCACGAGGAACGAGAGGAGAAGGATGCAGAAAGCAGTGAAGAGAATGATTGCATCTGTTCGGTGCAGTCCTCCCCGCGTCCCCTGTTCAGCTTCGATCAGTACGCTGATGAGTCCACCTGCACCCACAACAACTGTGAGAGCTATGGCAGTTATGAGCAGGGGTCGGTATTTCAGCATGTTCATTCCCTTCATTTCTCAGGAGACGCCATGGTGACTATCTCCGGTTTAACCAGACGTTCAAAATCTTTGTAGGCAAGTTGTATGAGCTCGGTGTGAGAGCCTGCATTGAAGGCTATTTTCTCGTCTTCTGAAAGGGCCTTGTCAGCATACACCCGCATGTCATACAGGTTTCCGAAGGGGGGCATGGCCCCAAGGGCACATCCCGGAAAGCGGTTCTGAAACTCTTTCTCTGCCGCGAGTTCGACCTTCTTCGCGCCCACGATTTTTTTCAGCCTTCCCGGGTCCAGTTTAAGACTTGCCGGAAGTACAGCCATGGCCATATCACCGTCAATCTTCACGATCACCGTTTTTGCGAGATCCTTTCCATGGATATGTGCGGATGCAGCAATCTCCTGTGCAGTATAGGCGAGGGAATGGCTGATGGTTACATATTTCACTTTTTGGTCATTGAGAAACCGATTTAGTTTTTTTACTGGCATTGATATACTCCTCCCCTCGAATAATTATACTCCTTCATGGTATGCTTGCAACAAAAAAAGATGAGGGGAATGTTGTGTGAGAGAGATCGGCACGCCCTTTGAGATCAGAGACAACAGGGCGTGGAACAGAAGCTCCTCATGGTGCGTCTCAGCCCATTTCTACAAAATATTATTGACATTACGGGCAGTGATTATATAGTGAGGCGTGGCGTTTATACATACTCTACAATTCCAATAACAATGGAGGTATTACAATGAGAAGAAAGATAATGGTTATTCTCATGTGCGTGCTCTTCACCGCCATTAGCTTCTCCCTGGTCTTTGCAAGTGGCAAGAAAGACACTGAAACACCTGCTGCTGCGGATAAGGCTGAGCTGAAAGAGGAGAAGGCACCTGCAAAGGCGGCAGTAAAGAACCCGGACACCATTATCATGGTGTACTACGGTACGATTCAGAGTCTCGACCCCCACCGTGCCTATGACACCGCGTCGGGTCAGGCGGTTCAGAACATGTACGACACGCTCATCGCCTTTGA
>JAGLSF010000395.1 GCA_023136305.1 Spirochaetota bacterium | reverse complement strand
ATAGCTGTTCCTCATTATAGATACAACATAGATACAACGCATATATTAAGGTATATTACTATCTCTCCTGCGATCACCCTTAAAGGATTTCTACCATGTACGATGAACAGCTTGATCTCGAGCACCTGCTTGGCAGTTTTGATCCCGCGGAACGAAGGAAGGCCCTTGAAACGCTTCATGGGATGCTCAACACGGCACAGGTCTCTGCCGTACCTGAGCTGCCTGCGGTAAACCTTCACTGTCACACCTTCTTCTCCTTCAATGCCTATGGCTACTCCCCCTCGGCTTACGCGTGGGAGGCGAAAAAGAGAGGCCTTTACGCCGCAGGCATCGTTGATTTCGATGTGCTCGACGGGGTGGATGAGTTTCTCGAAGCCACAGAGCTTCTCGGCGTACGATCGCTTGCCGGCATGGAATCGCGGGTGATCATTCCCGAATGGAGAGACCGGGAGATCAATTCACCGGGTGAGCCGGGTGTCTACTACTTCATGGGCACAGGATTTGGTAGGGGAAGCCCGGAGCTCAGGGCATCGCACGAGGGACTCAGGAACATGCACGGTCTTGCGCAGCAGCGGAACAGAGACATGCTCGACAAGCTCAACACCTATCTCAGTGAGCTCACCGTCGACTATGAGCAGGATGTTCTTCCCCTTACACCGTCGGGTAATCCTACCGAACGGCACATGCTCGTTGCACTCTACAGAAAGGGCGAGCAGATGTTTCCCGATGTGAAGCGCCGGGCCCGTTTCTGGGCTGATGCAATGGAATTGAAGGTGGATGAGGTGCTCGAGCTCAGCGAGAGGCCTGTGGATCTTCAGATGCGTATACGCTCGAAACTCATGAAAAAGGGCGGTCCCGGCTACAGTCCGCCCGATGACCGGAGGTTTCCATCCCTGGAGGATATGGTGAAAGTCGTGCTCGATCTCCATGGGGTCCCCACACACACCTGGCTCGACGGGACGAGTGATGGTGAGAAAGATACAGGGGGAATGCTCGATTTTATCATGGATAGGGGGGCGGCCTGCATGAATATCGTTCCCGATCGCAACTGGAATATCGCCGATCCGGAGGAGAGGGACCGTAAAGTATCCAGGCTGCATGAAGTCGTAGGCGAAGCCGAAAAGCGGGACCTTCCCATTATCGTGGGTACCGAGATGAACAAACACGGCCAGGGTTTCGTGGATAATTTCTTCGCCGGGCCAATGCGCCCTGTACGTGATGTGTTCCTGCGGGGAGCTCGGATCATGACTGGGCACACACTTCTGCTGAGGTCACTCGGCATTGGCCTGCTCAGCGACACTGTCAGAGAACGCTTTGGCAGCGATCTGAGGAAAAGAAACAATTTCTTCGAGGAAATCGGTAAGCTTCAGCCTGGGGGCAGCTCCGGGGAGCTTCAGGAACTGCGGCAGGCAGTGAAGGACAGATGGGAAAAGGAGGACTGAATATGAAAGCTATGTTCATGACCGAAACGGGAGGGCCGGAGGTACTCAAGCTTCAGGAGATTACTCAACCCTCTATTGAGCGCGATACCGACATGCTCGTTCGTATCAGGGCAGCGGCGCTCAACCCGGTTGATGCGAAGCAGCGTGTGCGGGGAACATGGTATCCCAGCGATCCCCCGCAGATACTGGGAATAGACGGTGCCGGTATAGTCGAGAACACCGGTAAAGCGATTACAGATTTCAAACCGGGTGATGAGGTGTTTTTCGCAGCAGGCGGCATGGGAAAGACTCCCGGCAACTATGCCGAGTTCAACGTGATCGACGGCCG
>JAGLSF010000394.1 GCA_023136305.1 Spirochaetota bacterium | reverse complement strand
CCCTACGGCCCCTTCCCCTACACCCCGCCCCACGAGGACGAGGTGATCTTTGCCACCGTACTCTACGACTTTGGTATACCCTACGAAATGGGGAAGATGGCAGCCCGGGAAAGCGTCATCGAGGCAGAAGCTGAGATCAACCGAATCGAAATATCAGTCCTCTATCATTGTGTGGAGGATGTGCTGCGGCGACTGCACGCTGGCGGTCTGCTCCTCACCCTGGCCACAGCCGACCTCACCGACATCGCCTGCGACACCCTCAATCGCCTCGGCATATTCGATCTCTTCGATTTCGTGGTCGGTGCAGACATGGTTACCCACAACAAGCCCCATCCGGAGATGGTCGAGAAAACGCTCGAGGCGCTCAACATCAGCGCCGCTAAAACAGCCCTCATCGGGGATTCCATTGTTGACATGCAGATGGGAAAAGCCGCTGGCATAGGCCTGACTGTGGGCGTAACCGAAAGCGGTATTGCCTCAAAGAGTGACCTCACCAGCCATTCAGATGTGGTTATCGACTCATTACGTGACATCCGGCTCCTGTAGTTAGGAAGCAGAATGAAAATAGACTTTCCATGTGGGATTAAATCACTGTTGACACGTAAACTTATAGTGTATACATTAATGTTACTTTATGTACACATTGAGTGAGGTCATCTATGATTAAGAAACTGATACAACATGGTAACAGCGCAGCACTTATAATTGATAAACCAATCCTTGAATTATTAAAAATAGATATGGACACACCTATCGAGTTAATAACAGATGGTAAAAACCTCATTATTTCTCCTGTGGATAAAACTGATCATGAAACAAAAATTAACAAATCCCTTGAAAAGATAAATAAAAAGCATCATCACACCTTAAAAAAATTGGCTGATTGATGACCCAAAAGGTGAGTTATTAATTCTGACTTACAGCTTTCGCTCCCACTCCCAGGCGGTCTTGAGGATATAGCCAAGGTCATCGTGGCGGGGCTTCCAGCCAAGCTCATGCTTGAGCTTCGAGCTGTCCGCAACAAGGGCAGGTGAATCGCCTGCCCTCCTCGCTGTCTCCTCAACGGTGAAATCCACGCCGGTCACCTCTTTGGCCTTATCAACCACTTCACGCACGGTGTATCCATGCCCGTATCCGAGGTTGTACACCGTGCTCGTACCGCCCTTGAACAGATACTCCATGGCGAGGATATGCGCATCCGCAAGATCGTCTACGTGAATGTAGTCCCTGACACAGGTCCCGTCAGGAGTGTCGTAATCCGTTCCGAAGATCTGCAGCTTTTCGAACTCCCCCTTCGCGGTCTTGAGTGTTCTCGTAATGAGATGTGTGGCCTCCTCATACCGCTGCCCGATCTTTCCATCCCCGGCCGCTCCGGCCACGTTGAAATACCGAAGGGAAATATATCGAAAATCCTTGTATGCCACATCCATATCCTGCAGCACGAGCTCAGTTACCATTTTCGACGAGCCGTAAGGGTTGATGGGTCGAAGCGGCGTATCCTCATTCACAGGCACCGACTCCGGAATACCGTAGAGTGCCGCTGTAGAAGAGAATATAAAACATTGAATATTCCGATCCACAAGCGCCTTGAGAAGCCTCAGGGTATTAACCGAGTTGTTCTCGTAGTACTCAATGGGCTTGCTCACCGATTCCTCGACCCTGATCGACGCCGCAAAATGCATCACTGCATCCGGCTTAAAAGAATCCAGTGTCTTACCAACAAGCGCAGTATCCGCGAGGTCACCTTCAACGAGATCTCCATACAGAACCGAC
>JAGLSF010000393.1 GCA_023136305.1 Spirochaetota bacterium | reverse complement strand
GGGTATGGGCCCGTCACCATCGAACGAGAGAGGCAGGAACGCGTGGTCTATGTGAATGCGCGGGTACGGGGCGATGTAAAGGGCGCAGTCGATTCCATACGTGAAGAGGTTGAAAAGCTTGCCATTCCTTCAGGGTTCAATGTCATCTACGGTGGAACCTGGGAGGATATACAGGAGACCATTCAGGACCTGACACTTGTGGGGCTGCTCTCCATCATACTGGTGTACCTGATCATGGCGGCGCTCTTCGAATCATTCTTCGACCCCTTTATCATCATGTTTACCCTGCCCCTGAGCTTCATCGGCGTGGTGTGGATGCACATTCTGACCGGTACAAGCTTCAACGCCATGTCCGGCATTGGCGTGGTCATGCTCCTGGGTATTGTGGTCAATAACGGTATCATACTCGTTGACTACACCAACCTGCTGCGAAAGCGCGGCTTTACCCTGCTCGAAGCGGTGAAGCTTGCGGGGCGTACCAGGCTCCGTCCTATTTTCATGACCATGCTCACCACGGTGCTCGGGCTTACGCCCATGGCCCTTGCCTTTGGGTCGGGATCGGAGATGCGTGCTCCCATGGCCAGAACGGTGATCGGCGGGCTTCTGGTGTCGACCGTTTTTACGCTCGTGCTCATACCTGTGCTCTACGCCATGTTCGAATCGAGACGGCAGAAGAAGCTGAGAAGGGAGGCTGCCCAATGAACGGTGAGCTGATGGTGTTTGTCGTGTACGACCGGGCCATAGATGAGGAGGTGATCGACCTGCTCGAGGGCCTCGACATTCAGCACTACACCAAATGGAAGGATTCGCTCGGTGTGGGACGGCACGACCCCCACCTGGGCGATGAGGTGTGGCCGGGTCTCAACAACGTTGTCATGGCTGTCATAGAGGAGGAGAAGAGGCAAAAACTGCTGAACCTGACAAGGGCCCTGCAGGCCTCCTTCCCTTCAGTGGGTCTGCGCGCCTTCGTGGTCCCCGTCCTGGACATGGTTTAGTATAATTTCCCATTTATAGAATCAGTTCTAAATCCTGCAGGGCCTGCTCGTATAACTGTCGCTCCTCCTCCCTCCCCATGGAGGCGAGGATGTCAATGATATTCTGCAGATCGTCACGCAGACGTGTGGTGAGGTTGAGCCTCCTGTTTACCTCCGATGCTCTCTTGTAGTAGAAGAGGGCGTTCTCGAAATCACCGCTGTTCTTGTAGAACTCGGCGATGACGTGCAGGTCCGAGGAAATACCGAGGCTGTTTTCGATGAACTTGTCCTCCTTGAGCGCGAGAAGGTAGTATTCGATGGCCCTGTCATGATTTCCCATGAGTTCGTGCAGGTAGCCGAAGTTGTTGTAGGCGGCGGCAAGCCCGCCATGGTTCTTCTCCTTCTCATGTATCGCAATTGAATCGTCGATAGCTGTAAATGCCTGGTCATAGAGCCCCTGTTTCAGGTAGATCGATCCCATGTTGTTGAGTGCCGTTGACATGCCGACCCTGTTCTTGTCCTCTTCATACAGGCTGTAACTCTTGTTCAGAAGGTCCATGGCTGCTTCGTACTCGTCACGGCGGATACTCACCGTTGCGAGCAGGACATAGTTGTCAGCGGTGCCGCTTTTATTTTTAATGGTGTTGTTTATTTCGATGGCCTCGCGCAATACCTTTCTTGCATTGTCGTCCAATCCCAAATTCACATAGCAACGGGCGAGGTTGTGGAGGTCAGAGGCGATACCGGGAAGATTGTTCACACCCTGGTCCTGCTCGAGCGCCTTCTCAAAATAGAATATGGCCTGTTCCATATCACCCC
>JAGLSF010000392.1 GCA_023136305.1 Spirochaetota bacterium | reverse complement strand
GTTTTTAATAATTACGGTGGGGCCTCCGACTCCTTCCGGAGCGGGAGTCCTCCGGCCATGCCACCCCCACTCCCCACGGGTTACCTCCCATACGATGTTGTAATCTTCGTGGTCCTCGAGCAGGGGAAGGTTGCGCTTCGTGAGTTTTTCACATAAGGCACAAAACTCATCGATGCTCAACCCGGGGTTTATCCGCATTACTTTTAATGAAGAGAACATACGCTCCATGTGTTTACTGACCTGAAAGGGTTTGTGGTTATACGTCCGAGCATACTCGTATGCACTGTCCCCGATGGTGAAGCCGCGATCGAATACCGTCAGCCGCGCCTCGAGTTCGGGAACAAGCTCGCCCTTCGGATACAGGTCGCTTTGTATGTACACCACTCGCTCTTTTTCCAGTACTCTCTCTCTCCGAGCTTCCTTTATTTTCTCCTCACGCATCCAGTTCTCAGCCATCTTGCTATCCTCCCTCTAGAGATGTTATTGTACCCGGGACGATCGGTCTTTTCAAGCTTTCATTGTGTGAGATTTCACGATCCGGAGGTTTACGGTAATAATCGAGGCAATTTTCATTAAAATGAGGGGTAAATCAAATATGGTATGATACAATAGAAACCCTGTATGTATGCATGCAGACGACAGATAGTGTTGGAAAAATAATGAACCGAGGAGCCTGAAATATGAAACAGGCAGAACATCTCCTTCCCGTGCAGAACCTGTGCGGTGAAATTCCAAACTGGATACCCGAAAAGAAGGAGCTCTACTGGTCGGATTTCGACGGGAAGAAGTTTTTCACCTATGCCCCGGCTTCAGGGGATTACCGTTCGTACAACCTGGAACACATGATCGGAGGATGGGGCCGCAGGAAGGCGGGAGGATGGATCGTTTCAACCGAGAGGGGCATTGCATACTGGGATGAGCAGACCCTCGATTTCGAGCTGCTCGTGGATCCCGATGGAGACAAAGAGAATATCATGTGTGGTGACGCTGCGGTAGACCGGCAGGGAAGGTTTCTTGTCGGCACCATGGACATAGCCAATTTCGACGCTCCAAACAGCTCGCTCTTTTCCTATTTCCCGGATGGTACTTTGAAGCGGCTCGATACCGGGTTTGCACTGTCAAACGGCATAGGCTTCAGCCCTGCTGGGGACATTCTCTATTTTACTGACATGTTCCACAGCAGCATTCTCTTCTATACATACGATAGGGAAACAGGAGAAGTGGGGAACAGGCGTGTATTTGTCGAAGTACCGAAGGACAGGGGGCTTCCCGACGGCCTGATCGTTGATGCGGAAGGGTTTGTCTGGAGCTGCCACTGGGGCGGCTGGCGTGTCACACGCTACACCCCTGACGGGAAGGTTGAGCGGACAATCAATCTGCCCGTCTCCAATGTGACCTGCTGCGCCTTCGGGGGTGATGACCTTTCAGAATTGTACATAACCACTGCAAAAAAGGGATTGAGTGATCAGGAACGGGCGGACCAGCCGCTGGCGGGCGATCTGTTCAGAGTCGAGACCGATGTACAGGGGCTGGTCGAGCCGAAGTTTGGGGGATAGACTGCTTTTCTGACAATGATAAGTAGAAGTACAAATAATGCATCAAAAGGACATAAGTTAATAGTTTGGTGGGCGTTTTTATGCGATGACTACTGACAATTAAGGGTGAAGTGTTTGCCGCTGGTTAGTTCTCTGCCAGAAATGAATCCGCGCACGTATCTTCGCCTTACCAGTTCCCTCACCCCGGTATTCTTTAATTGAGAATTCTTTTCAGTCGCCTAGGTGCCTTCAGGCCCCCCTTTCATCGGCAC